>NZ_CP104094.1:0-156922 GCF_033372575.1 Candidatus Shikimatogenerans bostrichidophilus | reverse complement strand
ATGAATAATATGAATAATATTAATAAAATTTATATTAAATTAGCTTCCCCTAAATATATTTTAAAACAATCATATGGGGAAGTATTATCCCCTGAAACTATAAATTATAAAACTAAAAAACCTGAAATTAATGGATTATTTTGTGAAAAAATATTTGGTCCTATAAAAAATTATGAATGTTCATGTGGAAAATATAAAAATAAATTATATAACGGAATTATATGTGATATATGTGGTATTAAAATAACTAAAAAAAATGTAAGAAGAAAAAGAATGGGACATATTAAATTATGTGTTCCTATTGTGCATATATGGTATTTTAGATGTTTACCGAATAAAATTTCTTATTTATTAAATAAATCTTCTAAGGATATAGAATCAATTATTTATTATGAAAAATATATAGTTATAAAAATAAAAAATTTAAAATTTAAAAAACAAAATGGTCATTATTTAAATAAATTAGATCTTATTAATGAAGAAGAATATTTAAATATAAAAAAATATATTTATAAAAATAAAAATAAAAAAAATATTAAATTTATTGCTACTACTGGGGGAGAAGCAATTTATAAATTATTAAAAAATATTAATATTACTAAATTATTTACAAATTTTAAAAATAATTTTGAAAAAGAAAAAAATAATATTAAAAAAATTAAATTATTAAAAAAATTAAAAATTATTGAATTATTCCATAAAGGAAAAAATAAAAATAAACCTCACTATATGATAATTAAAATTTTACCTGTTATTCCACCTGATTTAAGACCTATTATTACATTAGATGAAGGTAAATATGCTAGTTCAGATTTAAATGAATTTTATAGAAAAATTATTATTAGAAATAATAGATTAAAAAAATTAATATCTATTAATGCTCCTAATGTAATATTAAAAAATGAAAAACGTATATTACAAGAATCTATAGATTCATTATTAGATAATTCAAGAAAATTATTTGCAGTAAAATCTGACTCTAATAGAATTTTAAAATCATTATCAGATATTTTAAAAGGTAAACAAGGTAGATTTAGACAAAATTTATTAGGTAAAAGAGTTGATTATTCTGCTAGATCAGTAATTATTGTAGATCCTAAATTAAAATTATATGAATGTGGTTTACCAAAAATTATTGCTTTAGAATTATACAAACCTTTTTTAATTAATAAATTAATCAATAAAGGTTTTTCTATAAATTTTGCTAATCAAATTATTAAAAATAAAAACAGTTTTATATGGCAATATTTAAAACAGATTATTAAAGGACATCCAATTTTATTAAATAGAGCCCCTACATTACATAGATTAAGTATACAAGCTTTTCAACCAATATTAATAAACGGTAAAGCAATTAAATTACATCCTTTAGTATGTGGTGCATTTAACGCTGATTTTGATGGTGATCAAATGGCAATTCATTTACCTTTATCAACAGAATCTATAATAGAAGCTAAATTATTAATGGGGTCACCTATAAATATTATAAATATTGCTAATGGGTCACCTATCATTATTCCTTCACAAGAAATTTTATTAGGTTTATATTATTTAACTAAAAAAATTAAAAGTAATAAAAAAAAATTAAAATTATTTTCAAGTTATAAGGAAATAATTATTGCACATAATTTAAAAATATTAAATATCCATGATAATATAAAATTTAAATATAATAATGAATTTATAATTACTACAGTAGGTAGAATAATATTTAATCAACTAATACCTAATAAAAAAAAAGTAGGATTTATAAACTTATTAATAGATAATAAAAATATTAAAATATTAATTAAAAAAGTATTATATTATAACAATATATTTATAACATCAAATTTTTTAGAAAAATTAAAAAAAATAGGATTAAAATATTCTTTTTATTCTGGTACATCTTTCAATTTAAATGATATTAGACCGCCAAAAGATAAAAAACAAATAATTTATAATACTATTAAAAATATTAATGATATAATAAAGCATTATAATATGGGATTAATATCAAATAATGAAAAAGATAATAAAATAATAGATGAATGGAGTAATACTAATTCTAAAATAACTAATAAAGTAATTAATAATATTAAAAATAAAAAAAATGGTTTAAATAATTTATATATGATGTTAGATTCAGGTGCTAGAAGTTCTATTGAACAAATAAGACAATTATCAGGTATGAGAGGCTTAATGACTAAACCTCAAAAATATAATTTAGATTATACTAAAATAATAGATTTTCCTATAATATCTAATTTTTATGAAGGTTTATCTATATTAGAATATTTTATTTCTACACATGGTTCTAGAAAAGGATTAGCTGACACAGCTTTAAAAACTGCTGATGCTGGTTATTTAACTAGAAGATTAGTTGATGTTGTACAAGATGTAATAATAAAAGAAAAAGATTGTAATACATTTAATGGAATAAACATTTATAATTATAATAATAAAATAACTGAAAATGAAATATTAGGAAAAGTAGTTATATATAATATATCATTTAACAATAAAATAATAATTAAAAAAGGAGAATTAATTGATTATAATAATTTTAATACTATTAAAAAATATAAAATTAAATATATTACTGTTCGTTCACCATTTACATGTGAAAGTAAATTTGGTATATGTTCAAAATGTTATGGTTCTAATTTATCAAATGGTAAATTAATTAACATTGGTGAAACTGTTGGAGTTATTGCAGCCCAATCAATTGGTGAACCAGGTACTCAATTAACTTTAAGAACATTCCATGTAGGTGGTTCTACAAGTTATATAGCTAAAAAAACAAAATTAAAATCTAAATATAAAGGTAGAATATTATTAAATTCATTAAAATATATTAAAAAAAATAATAAATATATAGTAATTTCTAGATATACAAATATTAAAATTATTGATATTAAAAATAATAATATTTTATATAATAGTTATATTCCTTATGGTTGTACTTTATATATTAAAAATAATGATATTGTAAATATAGGAGATAAAATATATGAAATAAATCCATATTATTCTATAGTAGTATCTGAATATAATGGTATAGTAAAATATAAAAACATTTCATATAAATCAAAAAATAGTGAAAAATTTATAATTAAAAGTAAAAATAGAAATCCGACTTTATTAATTTTAGATAATAATGGTAAATTATTAAAAAATTATAATTTATCTATAGGTTCATATTTAAATGTAAAAAATAATGAAAAAATAAAAAAAGGTAAAATATTAATAAAAATTCCTAGATTAAATAATAATTATAAAGATATTACTGGTGGATTACCTAAGTTATCTGAAATATTTGAAGCTAGAAATCCTATTAATAAATCAATAATTTCTGAAATTGATGGAATAGTAAGTAATATAGTATATAAAAAAAATTATGTAAAAATTTATATTACTAATAATTTAAAAAAAAAAATAATATATGTAATTAAAAATAATAAACAAATAATAGTTCAAAAAAATGATATTATTAAACATGGGGATAAATTAACTGAAGGTATAAAAAATTTTAATGATATACTTAATATTAATGGTTTAAATAAAATTCAAAATTATTTAATTAATAATTTACAAAATATTTATAAATCTCAAGGAGTACAAATTAATAATAAACATTTTGAAATAATTATTAATCAAATGCTTAAAAAAGTAATTATTATTGATGGGGGAGATACTAATTTAATAAAAGGTAATATTATTAATAAAGAAGATTTTTTAAAAATTAATAAAAAAATTAAAAATATGGTAATTATTACTAAAAGTAATAATAAAAAATATTATATAGGTAAAATAATTAATAAAAATAAAATAGATTTATATAATGAATATTTAAAATTTAATAATCTTAAACTAATAATTACTAAAAAATTATTACCTGCAATTGGAAAACCAATATTATTAGGAATTACTAAATCTTCTTTACTTACTAACTCTTTTATTTCTTCTGCTTCTTTTCAAGAAACTACTAAAATATTAAGTGAAGCTGCTATTAGTGCTAAATATGATAATTTAAAAGGATTAAAAGAAAATATTATAATTGGTAACCAAATACCTGCTGGAACTGGTTATTATTATAATAAAATTAAAAAATGAAATTAAATAAAAAAAAATTTATAATTACTATTATTAATATTATTAATAATAATAAAATAAAAATTATAGATAATAGAAAAACAATAAATAATTTATTTGATTTTTTTATCATATGTGAAGGTAAATCTTATTTACATGTAAAATCAATTTATAATAAAATAGAAAATACTATATATAATATTTTTAAAATTAAACCTTTTAATATAGAGGGAAAAAATAATAATAAATGGATATTAATTGATTATAGATTTATTATTATTAATATATTTTTAAAAAAAATAAGAAAATATTATATGATTGATAAATTATTTAAAAATTTACCTATTTTATATATTAATTAAATATTAAATATTTAAATTAAATAATTTAATTAAAAATAAATTTATTATTTGTTTTTAATTAAATTATTAATTTAATTATAAAGATGAAAATAAATAAATTATTAAATATCAATTGTAAAAATAAAATTAAAAAATATAAAAATAATAATTATATTCCTGGAGTTATATATAATAAAAATTTAAATTTCCCATTTTATATATCTTTATCTGAAATTAATAAATTAATTAATAAAAAAAAATATATTATTTATTTAACTATAAATAATAATAAAAAAAAACATATATGTTTAATTAAAGATATACAATATAATGTTTTTAGAAATAAAATTCTGCATATTGATTTATATAAAATTAACGTAAATAAACCATTTATTGCTTTTATAAATATAAAAATTATAGGTAATTCAATAGGTGTTTCAAAAGGTGGAATATGTAATAATCCATTAAAAAAAATTAAAATAAAAACTTTATTAAAATATTATCCTAAATATTTTAAAATTGATATTACTAATTTAGATATTGGTGATAAAATATATATAAAAGATATTTTAGAAAATAATAAAAATATAAAATTTTTACATCCAATTAATCAAATTATAGTATCAATTAAAATGTTAAAAATAACTAAAGAAGATGTAAAATAAAGATTAAATTTTAATATTTATATTTATTTTTATTACTTATTGTTAAAAATTTTCTTTTTTTTAATCTTCTTCTTTGTAATATTTTTTTTCCATTTTTACTATTATTTCTTTTTAGATATCCAAATTTTCTTAATCTTTTTATTTTTGATGGATTATAAGTTCTTTTCATATTATTTATATTATGTTAATTTTAAATTAAATCAAAGTAAGGTTTTGTTAAATATTTATTACATTTAATAGAAATTTAAATTTTATTTAAATTTCTATTAATTTTTAAATTTTTTATTTTATTAAAATTATATTTTCTTATATAATATATTTTAGATTTTCTTACTTTACCTTTTTTATTAATTTTTATATTTTTTATATATGGACTATATAAAAAAAATGTTATTTCTACTCCTATATTATAAATTGTATTTCTTATTATAAATGTTTTATTAAATTTATTATTACCTTTTTTACTTATTACATATCCTGTAAAAAATAAAATTTTTTTTTTATTTTTTTTATTTATTGTACTATAATAATATACTGTTATATTATCCCCTACATTAAATTTATAATGTTTATTTTTATTTTTAATTAATTCTTTTTCTAACATTTTTATAATATTATTACTATTATTTTTCATTTTTATTTATCTTTATTTATTATTATAATATCAGCAATTTTATCATTTTTATTTATTTTTATTAATTTTACTCCTTGTGAATTTCTTCCAGTAATTCTTATAGTATTTATATTAAATCTTATAATATTACCATATTTTTTAATTATTATTATTTCATCCTCATTACTTACTTTTTTTATTGCTATTAAATTTCCTGTTTTTTTAGTTATATTAATAGTTTTTATTCCTTTTCCCCCTCTATTAGTAATTTTATAATTTTTTATTATTGAACGTTTTCCATAACCATTTTCAGTAACTACTAAAATATATTTATTATTTTCATTTTTTTTAATACATAATATACCTATTACTTTATCCTTTTTGTTTTTTATTTTAATTGCTTTTACACCTACCGAATATCTTTCAGTTAATTTTATATTATTTTCTTTAAATATTATTAATTTACCACTTTTTATAGCTATTAATATTTGACCATTAAAATTATTTAATTTAGCATCTATTAAACTATCGTTTTTTTTTAATTTTATTGATTTTATTCCATTTATTCTAGGTTTATAATATTTTATTAAAAGTGTTTTTTTTACAATTCCTTTTTTAGTAGAAATTATTATATAATTATTTTTTAAGTAATTAATATTTTTTAATTTATTATTATCAATTAATATTGAAGATTTTATTATTTCATTATTTTTTATGTCAATAAAATTTTGTATTGGTCTTCCTTTAAATATTTTATTTCCTTGAGGTATTATTAACATTTTAATTAAATAACATTTTCCTAATTTTGTAAATAATAATATATAATTATTAATATTACCTATTTTAATATTTTTTATATAATCATTATCATTTACTATAATTCCTTTATAACCTTTCCCACCTCTTTTTTGATTTTTAAATTCTTCTAATAATGTTTTTTTTATATAACCATTATGAGTAATAAACAATAAATATTTTTTATTTTCTATTTTTATTTTATTATCATTATCATTATCATTATCATTATCATTATCATTATCATTATCATTATTATCGTTATCGTTGTTATCATTATAATTAATTAATGTTTTTCTTTTATCTCCATATAATTTTTTTATTTGATACAATTCTTTTTTTATTATATTCATTCTAATTTTTCTTAAATTAATTATTTTTTTATTTTTTATAATTTTTTTTTTTAATTTTTTATATTTATTTATTAAATTTTTAATTTCTTTATTTGTAAATTTATATAATTTAATATTTAAAATAAACTTTATTTGTTTTTTCGTTAAATCATAATTTTTTTTTATTTTATTATATGATTCTATATAAGATGAAGATTTTTTAATTAAATTAAATAATTTTTCAATACTATTGGAAATTTTTATAAATCCTTTTAATACATGTATATTGTTTTTTAATTTTTCTAAATTATATTTTGATTTATTTATTATTACTTTATTTCTATGTTCAATAAAATAATATATTATTTTTTTTAACTTTAATCTTTTTGGTTTTCCATTTACTAGTGCTATATTATTTATATGATAACTAATTTGTAAATCAGTATATTTTAATAATTTATTAATTACTATTTTAGTATCACAATCTTTTTTTAAAGTTAATAATATTCTTATTCCTTTTTTATTAGATTCATCCTTAATATTTTCTATTTCATTAATTTTATTATTTTTTATTAAATAAAATATTTTTTTTATTAAATTACTTTTAATTACTTGAAAAGGTATTTCATTAATTATTATATATTTTTTATTTTTTTTTTCTATTACAGAATATTTTGATTTTATTATTATTTTACCTTTTCCTTTTTTATAAGCATCTTTAACTCCTTTATATAAATCTATTATTCCCCCAGTTGGAAAATCAGGTGCTTTTATAGTTTTTATTAATTTTTCTGTACTTATTTTTTCATCATCTATATATTTACATATTGTATTTATAGTATCCTTTATATTATGTGGGGGCATATTTGTTGCCATTCCTACCGCAATTCCAGATATCCCATTAATTAATAAATTTGGTATTTTAGTAGGAAAAATAACCGGTTCTTTTAATGTATTATCAAAATTTGATCTCATTTCAATGGTTTTTTGGTTTATATCTTTTAACATTTCTTCGGTAATTTTAGCTAATTTAATTTCTGTATATCTCATAGCAGCTGGTGGATCATCATCTATAGATCCAAAGTTTCCTTGACCACTTATTAAAGTATATCTTAAATTCCATGGTTGAGCCATTCTTACAATACTATCATATACTGATTTATCTCCGTGAGGATGATATTTACCTAATACTTCTCCTACTATACGAGCAGATTTTTTATAACCTTTTGTAATACCTAATTTATACATTGAATATAATATTCTTCTATGTACAGGTTTTAAACCATCTCTAACATCTGGTAAAGATCTTGAAATTATTACCGACATAGCATAATCAATATAAGATTTTTTAATTGCCTCATTAATATTGATTATTTTAATTTTGTTCATTTATTAACTTTATTTTGTTATAATATTAAAAATAATTTTTTATTTTATTAAAATTATAATTAATTTAATTAAATATTTAATTATAAATAATATTAAATATATTTACAATTTTATTATATAATTTTATATTATCAATTTTATTACATGGTAATTTAATAAAAAATTTACAAATTTTTATGTAATTTAATAAATATTTAACGCCTGAAATAGGATTAATTTTATTATATAAAATATTAATTAATTCAATAAATTTATAATATTTTTCATCATATTCTATATATTGATTATTATTAATTTTTATAATAATTTTATTATAAATAAAATTAAATATAATATTTAATAATGGTGAAATAATACCATCTATATTATTAAATATTTTATTATTTAAAAATAACTCTATATCATTATTTATAAAAATTTTTATTTTATTAATTAATTCATAATTTTTTATTAAATTATTATTAATTATTCCTATAAAATTATTATTTTTATTTTTTATTTTTAATAATATATCATCATTAATTTTTTTTTTTATATTAATAATAAAAAATAAATATTTAAATTTATTAAATATTTTATTAAAATTATTTATTATTTCTTCTTTGTATATATTATTAATATTTGGATAATCAATTATTATATAATTTATATTATTATATATATTTTGACTTAATTGCTCTTCAATATCCTTATAATTATAAATATTGTTAATTTTTAATATTATTTTTATATTTTTATTATTATTTTTAATACAATTTATTATGTCTATTTTTTCATTATTAGAAATAAAACTATATTCTGAAAAATTACTAAATAATATTATATAGTTTATATATTTTAAATTGTTTATATATAATATCAATTTTTCTAAAGAAAAAAAATCAATATTATTATTATTATCAAATGGTGTTATTAAAGGAATAAAAAGTTTTAATTTTTTCATTTTAATATATGTTAAATTTAATTAATATAATTATTTTAATTTTAAAAATATTTTTTATATTTAAAATTATTTACTAATAAATTTATTTTTTTAATTTAAAATATAATATATCCCCATCTTTTACGATATAATTTTTATTTTTTATAGATAAATATTTTTTATAATTTATTATTTTATTATTTATTATTTTTTTACTATTAATTACTTCTACTTTAATAATTTTCTTACTAAATGTTGAATGTATTTTTTCTGATGCTTTATAGGCATATGAATTTTTTTTTATTTTCCAAGAACATATAATTTTTTTATTATTATCAATAGTAAAATATGTGTTATAATTCAATTTATAATATATTTTATTTATTAATTTATTAATTATTTTTTTATTCTTATTTTTATTTTTTATTATATCTTTAATATTTAAAAATAAAATATTTTCTTTTTTATTATTAAAATATTCTTTAATATACGATATTTCATCAATTTTAGTATTTTTATCAATATTACATATATAATATATTGGTTTTAAACATAAAAAATTAAATTTTTTTATTATTTTTTTTTCCTCATTACATATTTTTATTATATCATTTTTATTTTTTTTTTTAAAAATATTTAATATTTTGTTTAATTTATTAATATTATTTTTTTTAATTTTTATATTTTTTTCTATTATTTCAATATCTTTCATTATTAATTCATTAAATATTATTTTTTTCTCATATATTGGATCAATAATTTTATTAATATTAATAATTTTATTATTATAAAAAAATCTTAATATATTAATTAATATTTTTGTTTCTCTTATATATGATAAAAATAAATTTCCTAAACCTTTACCTTTATAAGAATTTTTTATTATTCCTGCTATATCTATTAAATTAATATTATTATATTGCAATTTATTATAATTTAATAATTTTGATAATTTTATCAATCTATCATCATATACATTAATTTTTGATTTATTTGGGGAAATTGTACTAAAAGGATAATTTTTTATAATATCTTTTACATTTGAATTAGATAATAACTTAAATAACGAAGATTTTCCAACATTTGGTAAACCTATAATTCCACAATCCATAATTTTAATAATTTATATATTTTATTAAATCTTTTATATTATAAAATATATTTTCTTTTTTATTCTTTAAATTTTTTATTTTTATTATATTTTTATTTATTTCTTTTTCCCCTATTATTATTAAATAATTAAATTTATTTCTTATTGCATATTTTATTTGTTTTTTTATTTTTTCTTTATATAAAAAAATTTCAGTAATTATATTATTATTTCTTAATATATTTGCATATTTATTTATTAACACATAATTTTTTATATCAAAATTTAAAATTATTACTTTTTTATTTTTATTTTTTGTAAATACATTATTATTATATAACTTTAATGTATTATATATTCTATATAATCCTAACGAAATTCCTATTCCATGTATCTTTTTATTATTTATTTTTATTATATTATCATATCTTCCTCCTCCACCTAATGATAAATCATTTTTTTTATTCATTAATTTAATTTCAAATATTGTTTTTGAATAATAATTTAACCCTCTTGAGAGACTTAAATTAAATTTTACTTTTATTCTTTTTAATTTTATTTTCTTTATTATTTTAAATATATTTAATAATTTTTTTATTCCATATTTACCATATAATTTATTTTTATTAAATTTTTTTTTTAAATATAATAAATAATTAATATTATTTTTTTTTATTTCAAATATTTTAAATATTTTTTTTATATATTTTTTATCTATTTTTTTTATTAAAATATTTTTAACATTTTCTTTACCAATTTTATTTAATTTATCTATTGTCTTTATTATAAATTCCCATTTATTTTTATGAATTAATAAATATTCACATAATCCATATAATATATCTTTATGATTAATTAAAAAATCTATATTTAATTTAATATCATTAAATATTTTATCACAAAGTGATATAATTTCTATTTCTTCTAGGTTATATTTATAACTTATTATGTCTACATCGCATTGATAAAATTCTCTATATCTATTATTTTGTGGTTTTTCACCTCTCCATACTTTTTGTATTTGATATCTTTTAAACGGAAAATTAATATTATTAGTATTAGTTAATAAAAATCTAATTAATGAAATAGTTAAATCAAAAATTAAAAATTTATTATTTTTTTTTTCTAAAATAGAATAATATAAAGGAATATTTAAATTTTTTTTAATTAATTTAATTATATTTTTATTTTCTATAGATGGAGTTTCTATATTTTTAAATCCATATAATATAAAATTATTTTTTATTATATTTTTTAATTTATTAATATTATCAATATCATTATTAAATAAATCTAAAGTTCCTTTAATTTTTTTTATATTATTCATTTTATTTTTATTATTTTATTATTTTATTATTTTATTATTTTCTTTATTAATTTATTTACTCTTTTATTTATTTTATTTGCTAAATAAGTATCAATTAATATTTTTCCTGTATATATATCATAATTAATATATTCATAATTTAATAAATCTATATATTTTTGTATCGGTATTTTCAAGTTTACATTATTTACTACTCTATTATAATCTACCGATAATATTCCTTTTTTATCTTTTGAATTATTTTTTATATAATTATAAATTTTATAAATTTCTAATTTTTTTACTTTTTTTTTATTTAAAATAATATTTAAAATAAATTTTAATTTATATTTTATTTTATTTAATTTTTTTTTTAATTTATTATTTTTTTTTTTATAAAATATTAAAAATATTATAATATTATTTTTTTTTTTATTTATTATTTTTTTTTGTTTATTTAAATATTTTAATATCTTATTATATTTATTATTTATTTTATTATTTATTTTTTTTTTTATTTTAAAATATTTTATTTCTTTTTTTATTATTATTAATTCAATATTATTTTTAATATTTAATATTTGTTTTTTATATTTTTTTATTAATTTATTATAATAATTGTTTTTTTTTATTTTTTTTTTTATTTTTTTTAATATTATTTTTTTTTTATTTTTAATTGATATTAATAATTTATATAATTTTTTAAATAACTTATTTGTTAAATATTTATAATTATTATTTAATTTATAATTTATTAGTTTATTAATATTTTTAATTTTATTCTCTATAATACTTATTGTATATATTTTAGCTATAGTTTTTTTTATCTTTTTCATACGGTTTGGACGGGATTTGAACCCGTAACCTCGTGCGTGACAGGCACGTATTCTTACCAAATTTGAACTACCAAACCAAAAATATATTTATAATATTAATATAATTAATAATTAATAATTATATGAATATTATTATTAATATTAAATACTTTAAAAAATTAAAATACTTTATATCATTTTTTAATTATAATTTAAAAAAAATTAATATTATTTTATATAAAAAAAAAATTTTTTTTTTATTTATAAATAATTATTACATTCTTAATTGTAATTTTAAAATTAATAAATATATTAAAAAAAAAAAATTTTTTATTATTAAAAATTTTAATAATTTAATAAATTTTTTATATTTTTTTTTTAATAAACAATATATTAATAATTTATTATTAATATTAAATGAAAAATATTTAATTTTACAAAATTATAATTTTTTATTTAAATTTAAACTATATAAAAATAATAATCTTAATATTTTAAAAATTAGAAAAGAAAATAAAATATTAAGTTTAAAATTAACAAAAAAAAAAATATTAAAGTTAATCAATTATTTTAATTTTAATAAAAAAGATAATTATAATTATATTAAAATTTATAATAATATTATTATATTCTATTTGACTGATTACAAACAATATTTAATAAAAAAAAAAATATTAATTAATAATAAAATAAACATTAATAAGAAATATTATTTAAAAATTAATAATGAATTTTTTAAAATTTTAAATAAAATAATATTATTAATTTCTAATAATAAAATTATTAATTTAAAGATATATAATAATCTAATTTTAATTAAAAAATATAATTTTTTTTATTATTTTAAAATAGATACTGTTAATAATATTAATAATTTATTAAAAAAAATTAATAAATATAATAAAAACAAATTAATTAAATTATTAATTGATAAAAAAAAATTTTTTAATTCTTTAACAGTATTTTATAATTTAATAAATTATAATTCTTTAAATAAAATATTAAATATACATATAAGTAATAATAATATAATTTTAATATTTAAAAATTATATTAATAATTTATTATTTTATAAAAAAATTAAAATTAATAATAATATAAATAAAAATATTATTAAATTTAAAATTAATTTATTTTTATTATTTAAATTTATTAAATATATAAATACTAAATTAATTGTTATTAAACTTTCTATTGACCTTAATTATATTATTATTACAAATTTTAAAAATAAATATATATATATCATTATAATGAATATAATATGATATTTTTATTAAGTTGGATAAAAGAATTTATTAATTTTAATTATAATATTAGTAAATTATTTAATGAAATAGGAATAGAAATTATTTCTATTAAAAAAGTTTATCCTATTAAATATAATTATAATAATAATATAATTTTAGGTAATATAATAAAAATTAAAAAAATTAATAATATTTATAAAATTAAAATAAAAACTATTAATAATGATATATTTAATATATATAATAAACACTATATTAAAAAGAATATTAAAATATTAGTAGAAAAAATTAATAAAAAATATTTTATAGTATGTAAAGAATATGATTATGATTATATTATTAATACTAATATTACTCATAATATTAGTTATCTATCATATTATTATTATTTAAGTAGAGAATTATATTCCTATTTAAAATATAAAAATATTAATACTAAATTAATTAGTATTAAAAATATTAATATTAAAAAATTAAACAAAATAAATTTAAAAATAAAAAGTAAAAATATTATATATTATAATACATTTTTAATAAATAATTTTAAATTTAAATATTCTAATTATTTTATTCAAAAAAAATTAGTTTTGTCTAATATAAAACCTATTAATAATATTATAGATATTAAAAATATTATTATTAAAGAAATTGGTATTCCGATAGAAATTATAAATTTTAAATATAGTAAAAGTAATTTAATAATAAAAGAAAATAATAAAAATATTAATTTCATTACGGAAAATAAAAATAAATATTTATTAAAAAAAAATAAAAACATAATACTATTTTATAATAATTATCCTATTTATTTATCAAACATTATAAATAGTAATAAAAATAAAATTAATAATAAAACTAAAAATTTATTGATTTCATTTTCATTATATAAAAAAAATAAAATAAGATATATAATAAATAAATATAATATTAATAATAATATTACTAAATTATATAATAATATTATTATATTACCTAAATATAATATATATATATATTTTCTAAATAAATATTTAAATATAAATAATATAAATAATATAAAATATGTTTATTATTATAAAAATTATAAAATTCATAATAATCTTATAAAACTGAAATTTAGTGAGGTAAATAAATTAATAGGTAAAAAAATTTCAATAAAAAAAATATTAAAAATTTTGTTAGTTTTAAATTATAAAATTAAATATTATAATAAAAAATATATTATATTAATAAATAAAAATTTATTTAAATATAATATTAATAAAAAAATTAATATAATAAACGATATAATAAGATTTTATGGAATTAATAATATAAAATTTAAAAATAATAAATATAATATTTTAATTAAGAACAATAATTATATAAATAATAATTATTTAAATATTGAAAATATTGAAAATAAAATAATAAATTTATTAATAGATTATGGTTTTTTTCAAGTTATTAATTCACCATTTGTAAAAAATAATTATTATTTAAATTTTATTAATAATAATTATATTTCGTTTAAAGATAAAATTATTAATAAATTAACCTATTTAAGGAATAATTTATTTATAAATATGATGAATAATATAATTTATAATATTAATAGAAAAATTAATACTATAAAAATTTTTGAAATAGGTAATATTTATATAAAAAAAAATAATAAAATAATAGAAAAAAAAAATATAGAAATATTATTAACTAATAAAAATAATAATTATTTTAATAATTTACATTATTTATATAATATTTTAAATTTAATTATAGAAAAAGTAGGAATTAAAAAATATAATAAATTAATTATATATAATAGTAAAATATTTGAAACTAAAATAATTTTTAAATACAAAAATATACCAATTATAAAATTTGGTAAATTAAATAATTTTTATATTAATAAAAATATATATTTAGCAATAATTAATATTAATAATTTATTTAAAATTATAAATAATAAAAATATAAAATATAAAAAAATTAATAAGTTTCAATATTTTGTAAAAGATTTATCATTTATTATTGATAAAAATATATATTTTAATAATTTTTATTTATTAGCTAAAAAGAAATTAAAAAATAAATTAATTAATATATATTTATTTGATATATATAAAAATAATCTACCAAAAAATAAAAAATCTTATACTCTTCGTTTTATTATAAAAAATAAATATGGGAAAAAAAAAAAATATATTAACAATATATTATTAGTATTAATAAATTTATTTAAAAACAAATTAAATGCTGAAATAAAAAAATAACTTTACTCATTAAAAAATTATATTTTTTATGAATTAATAAAATATAAAATATATTGCAATGTTTTAAAATAATATTTAATTTTGTTAGTAAATTTATGTTTAAAATTAATAATTATGTATTTTAAAATATTACATAAAGATAAAAAATCAAAAGCAAAAGTAGGATATTTTTTAACTGATCATGGAAAAGTAAAAACGCCTATTTTTATGCCAATTGCAACAAAAGGATATATAAAAACTATAAATAAAGAATATTTAGACATTATAAATCCTGAAATAATATTAAGTAATACTTTTCATTTAAATATAGAACCTGGTATTAAAATAATTTATAAATCTGGAGGTTTACATTCCTTTATGAAATGGAATAATCCTATTATTACTGATAGTGGAGGTTTTCAAGTATATTCATTATGTAATCCTAAAAAAATTAATAAATATGGAGCTAATATAAAAAGTTATAAAAATGGTAAAAATTATTTTTTTACTCCTAAAAAATCAATTAATATACAAAAATATATAGGGTCTGATATAATAACATCATTTGATGAATGTATAATATATAATACAAGTAAAAATTATGTTAAAATTGCTACTGAAAGATCTTATAATTGGTTAATAAAATGTTTATATTATTTTAATAAAATAAAAAATATTTATAATCATAATCAATATATATTTGGTATAATACAAGGAGGATTATATAAAGATATAAGAATTAAATATACTATTAAAACATCTGAATTAAAATTAGATGGATATGCTATAGGAGGTTTACAAGTTGGTGAAACTAAACAAAAAATGTATAAAATTATTAAATATGTAATAAATGAATTACCTAATAATAAACCAATATATTTAATGGGTGTTGGAATGCCTTGGGATATATTAAATTCTATTTCTTTAGGAGTGGATATGTTTGATTGTGTAATCCCTACTAGAAATGGTAGAAATGGAATGTTATTTACTTGGAATGGAATAATAAATATAAAAAACAAAAAATGGAAATATGATTTTTCAACTATATATAATAATTTATATAGTAAAGCATATTTAAGACATTTATTTAAATGTAATGAATATTCTGCTAAATTAATTGCTTCTATTAATAATTTATATTTTTATAAATCTTTAATTAAAAAAGCAAGACATCATATAAAAAATGATACCTTTTTACAATGGAAAAATTATATTATTCCTATAATTTCAAAAAAATTATAATTTATTTATTTTTTTTATTTAATATTAAATTAAATATTAAATAAAATATTATTTATTAACCCCGTAGTTTAATTGGATAAAATATCTGATTACGAATCAGAAGATTAAAGGTTCAAATCCTTTCGGGGTTATATTATTTAAAATAAAATTATTTAAAAGCATAATAATAATTATGCTTTTAAATAAATTTTATATTTTATTGACTATTTTAAGTAGTTTTATCTTCAGTAGTTTTATCTTCAGTAGTATTATCTTCAGTAGTATTATCTTCAGTAGTTTTATCTTCAGTAGTATTATCTTCAGTAGTTTTATCTTCAGTAGTATTATCTTCAGTAGTTTTATCTTCAGTAGTATTATCTTCAGTAGTTTTATCTTCAGTAGTATTATCTTGTGTTGTATTATATATATCTCTTGATATTTTACTCCATTTTTTATTTAATTTATTAGTATATTTTTCAATATCTTTAAAGTCTTTTGATACATGAGCAGATTTTAATTTATTTAAAATATCATTAATTTTTTTAACGTTTTCTTTAGATATTTTTTTCTTATTATTTTCTAATTCTTTTTCTATTTGAAATATTAAAGAATCAGTCATATTTAATTTTTCTATTTCTTCTTTTACTTTAAGATCTTTATCAAAATTTATTTCTGCTTCTTTTTTCATTTTTTCAATATCTTCTTTGTTTAAACCTGAAGATGGTTGAATTTTAATTGATTGTTGTTTTCCTGTTCCTTTGTCAGTTGCTGATACATTTAAAATACCATTAGCATCTATATCAAAAGTAACTTCTATTTGAGGAACTCCTCTAGGAGCTAATGGAATATTAATTAAATCAAATCTTCCTATTTCTTTATTATCTTTAAACATTGGTCTTTCCCCTTGACCTACTTTTATTGTAACTACTGATTGATTATCAGTTGCTGTTGAAAATATTTCAGATTTTTTAGTTGGTATAGTAGTATTAGCTTCTATTAATTTAGTGAATACTCCACCTAATGTTTCTATACCTAATGATAACGGTGTAACATCTAATAATAAAACATCTTTTACATCCCCTGTTAATACTCCGCCTTGTATTGCTGCTCCTATAGCTACTACTTCATCTGGATTAACACCTTTTGAAGGTTTTTTATTAAAGAATTCTTCTACTTTTTCTTGTATTTTAGGTATTCTTGTTGATCCCCCAACTAATATAATTTCATCTATATCATTAATATTTAATTTTGCATCTTTTAATGCTTTTTTACAAGGTAATAATGTTTTTTCTATTAAATTATATGATAATTTTTCAAATTTAGATCTTGTTATATTTTTTACTAAATGTTTAGGTTCTTTATTTATAGAAGTAATATATGGTAAATTAATTTCAGTTTGTAAACTTGATGATAATTCTATTTTTGCTTTTTCTGCCGCTTCTTTTAATCTTTGATAAGCTATTGAATCTTCTTTTAAATTTATTTTTTCTTTTTTATAATAATCATCTACTAACCAATCTATTAATATTTGATCAAAATCATCACCTCCTAAATATGTATCTCCATTAGTTGATAATACTTCAAATACTCCATCTCCTAATTCTAAAATTGAAATATCAAATGTACCACCACCTAAATCATATACTGCTATTTTTTTATTTATATTATTTTTATCGATTCCATATGCTAATGAAGCTGCTGTAGGTTCATTAATAATTCTTTCAACCTTTAAACCTGCTATTTCACCAGCTTCTTTTGTAGCTTGTCTTTGTGCATCATTAAAATAAGCAGGTACTGTAATTACTGCTTTATTAATTTTTATTCCTAAATAATCCTCAGCATTTTTTTTTAATTGTTGTAATATCATAGATGATATTTCTTGAGGCGTATATAATTTATTATCTATTTCTACGCAAGGTGTGTTATATTTACCTTTTTTAATTATATATGGGAAATTTTTTATTTCATTTTTAATTTCATCATATTTTCTTCCTATAAATCTTTTTATTGAATAAATAGTATTTTTAGGATTAGTTACTGATTGTCTTTTTGCTGGATCACCTATTTTTTTTGTATTATTTTCAGTAAAAGCTACTATTGATGGAGTTGTTCTTTTACCCTCAGAATTAGGTATTACTACTGGATTATTACCTTCCATTACTGCTAAACATGAATTAGTAGTACCTAAATCAATACCTATTATTTTATTATTCATAATTATATTTTTATTATTAATAATAATTTAATAAAATAAAAAAAAATTATGAAGTATTTAACTTTAAAAACTAAATATTATTTTAATAATAAAAAAAAAATATTTTTAATAGATGCTAATAATAAAATATTAGGTAGATTATGTTCACAAATTATTAAATTAATAATGGGAAAAAATTCGCCTAAATATACACCTAATAATAGTTTTACAAATAAAATAATTATTATAAATGCTAAAAAAATAAAAGTTGATTATAATAAATTTAAAAATAAAATATATTATAAATATACTGGCTATATAGGAAATAAAAAACAATATACAATGTATAATTTATTTAAAAAAAATCCTAGTATTTTAATAAAAAAATCTATATATAGAATGTTACCTAAAAATTTATTAGGTAAATATGTTAAAAAAAATATATTTATATTTAATAATAGTAATCATAATTTTAATATAAAAATTAAAAAAATAAAAATTTTAAAATAATGATTAAATATTATCATGCTATAGGAAAAAGAAAAACATCAGTAGCTTTAATATATGTAAATGTAAAAAAAAATAAAATTAATAAATTTATTATTAATAATAAAGATATAAATATTTATTTTAAAAATAATAATTATATAAAATATAAAATATTATATCCTTTATTATTAACTAAGCTAATTAATAAATTTAATAATATTAAAATAAATGTTAAAGGAGGAGGATTTACTGGACAATCTGAAGCAATTATTTTAGCAATTTCTAGAGTTATTTGTAAAATAAATAATAAATATAAAAAACTTTTAAAACAAAATAATCTTTTTACTAGAGATTCAAGAATAGTAGAAAGAAAAAAATATGGAAGAAAAAAAGCTAGAAAAAAATTTCAATTTTCTAAACGTTAAAATAAAATTAATAATGATTAAAAATAAAAAATTATTAAATAAAATATTTAAATATAATATATTATTAGGTCATAAATCTACTTATAGACATCCTAAAATGTCTAAATATATATTATTAAAAAAAAATAATATAGACGTTTTTAATCCGATTAAGTTTATTAAAAATATAAAAATTGCTAAACAAATTTTAAAAAAATGTATAAACATTGGGGGTAGTATATTATTTGTAGGAACTAAAAAAATAATTAAAGAGGTAATTAAAAAATATGCACTTAAAATTAATATGCCTTATATAAACTACAAATGGCCAGCAGGTTTATTAACTAATATTAATATTACTAAATTATCTATAAAAAAAATTAATAAAATAGATAATAAAATAAAAAAAAAATATAAATATTTATCAAAAAAAGAAATTAAATATATACAAAGAAAATATAAAATAATAGATAAAAAATTTGGTTCTATATATAATATGAATCAAATTCCTTTATTAGTAATTATTGTAGATGTAAAAAAAGAAAATATAGCAGTTAAAGAAGCAAATAAAAAATCATTATATATAATTGGAATTGTTGATAGTGATTCTTCCCCTGAAAATGTTAATTTACCTATACCATCAAATGATGATTCCTCAAAAGCAATAAAATTGATATTTAAAATATTATTAAATTCAATAATTAAAATAAAAAATAAAAAATAATAATTAGTATAATAATTATATATATTAATGATAAAACAAAATAAAATAATATTAAAATTAAGAAAATTAACTAAATTTAGTATTTTACTTTGTAAAGAAGCTTTAACCATTAATAAATGGGATATAAAAAAATCAATAGAATATTTAAGAAATAAATTTAAATCAAAATTAAAAAATAATAATTATAAAATTAATAACGGAATAGTAATATCAAAAATTAATAATGAAAAAAATATTGGTGTTATTATTAAAATTAATGTTAATTCTGATTATATAATCAATAATATTTATTTTAAAAATTTTATAAAAAAAATAATTAAAATTTCTTTTAAATCAAACATTAATAATATTAAAGATTTACTTAATAATAGTATTGTAAATAATGAAATATTAGATAAAAATATAATGTTTAAAGAGAAAATAATAATTTCAAATTTTTATAAAATTAATTGTGATTATATCAATAATTATAATCATCACAATTATAAATTTTCTTCTATTGTTGGTTTTAAAATAAATTATAAAATTATTTCAAATTTAAATTATAAATTTATTTATTATATAAGTAAAAATATTTCTATTTATATTATTATTAATAATTTAATAATTAATAATAAAAAATATTTAATTAAATTAAATAAATATTTATTTAGTAAAGATTTTTTTATTAATAATAAAAAAATATTTTATAAATTTAAATATAATCATAAAAAATTTTTATATATTTTTAAAAATAATATTAAAATTAAATATTTTAAATATTATTTGGTATCTTAGCTCAGTTGGTAGAGCAACGGACTGAAAATCCGTGTGTCCCCGGTTCAATTCCGGGAGATACCGTTTTTATGAATTTATGAATTACAATAAGAAACTTAAATTAATAATTAATCATGCTAAAATATATGGTTTTATATTTAAATCAAGTGAAATTTATAATGGTATAAAATCAATATATGATTATGGACCACAAGGAATAGAAATGAAAAATAATATTAAAAAATTTTGGTGGAATTATATGGTAAAATATAGAAATAATATAGTTGGAATAGACTCATCTATATTAATGAATAATAAAGTATGGAAAGCTTCTGGACATATTAAAAACTTTAATGAATTATTTATTATAAATAATATTGATAATAAAATCTATATAATTGATCAATTAATTAATAATATAATTGATAATAAATTAATAAAAATTAAAAATAAAAATAAAATTAAATTAATATTTAATTATTATTTAATAAATAAAAATATAAATAAATTAAATTTGTTTTTAAAAAAAATAATAAAAAAATATAATTTATCTAAATTATTTAAATGGGAAAATATAAATAATATTAATTTAATGTTTAAAACAAAATTAAATTCATTTGATAATGATCAAGAAAAATATACTTATTTAAGACCTGAAACAGCTCAAGGAATTTTTGTAAATATTAAAAATGTAAAATTATCTAATAGATTGAAATTTCCTTTTGGAATAGCACAAATTGGAAAATCTTTTAGAAATGAAATAATATCTAAACAATTTATTTTTAGAACTAGAGAATTTGAACAAATGGAAATGCAATATTTTTTTTATCCTGGTCAAGAAAAAAAATGGTATAAATATTGGATAAAATCTAGATTAAAATGGTTTTATTATTTAATTAATAAAAAAAAAAAATATAAATTAAAAATTCATAACAAATTATCGCATTATTGTAAATTTGCTATTGATATAGAATTTAAAATATTAAATAAATTTAAAGAATTAGAAGGTATTCATTTTAGAAAAAATTATGATTTAAAAAATCATAATAATTTATCTAAAAAAAAATTATATTTTTATGATAATAAAGCAAAAAAAAATTATATACCATATGTTATAGAAACCTCTTTAGGATTAGATAGATTATTTTATTCAATATTAACTAATTCATTAAAAATAGAAAATATTAATAATAAAAAAAGAATATATTTAAAATTACCTAAATTTATTTCTCCTATTAAAATAGCTATATTTCCAATTATAAAAAACAATAAAATTATTAAAATTTCAAAAAATATTTTTAATAGTTTAAAATATAAATTTACTACTATTTATGATGAAAATAAATCAATTGGAAAAAGATATAAAATTCAAGATTCATTTGGTACTCCATATTGTATAACTATTGATTTTCTTACATTAAATAATAAAACAGTTTCAATAAGATTTAGAGATAATATGAAACAAATAAGATGTAAAATAAAAAATTTAATAAAATATTTTAAAAAAAAGTTTGATATTTCATTATTTTTTAAAAAAAATATTTAAATTAATTTAATAATTATATGGAAGCAGTAATTAAAATTGGTAATATTCAATATTTAATATTTCCTAATAAATTTATTTATTTAAATAAATTAAATTATAAAATTAATAAAATTATTAAATTTAAAAATAATATTTTATTGATAAAAGATAAAAATAATAAAATATTAATTGGAAATCCAATAATTAAAAATTTTATTATTAAAGCTATAGTAATAAATCATATTAAAACTAATAAAATTATTATTTTTAAAAAAAAAAAAAGAAAAGGATATAAAAAAAAAATTGGACATAGACAAATATTAACTAAATTAAAAATTATTAAAATAAAACATATTTAAATTGTAAGTAGGATAGGATAAATAATAATTTATCCATTACCTATATTATATAATGAATAAAAAAATTATTACAGGGATACAAAGTTCAGGAATTCCACATATAGCTAATATTTATAGTATTATTTTACCTACTTTATCATATATTAAATCAAAAAAAAATTATTTATTTTTTATTTTTATAGCTGATTTACATTCTATTACTAATTATAAAAATAATAATACTTTAAAAAATAATATATATAAAAATGCTGCTACTTGGTTATCATTTTTAAAATTTACTAAAAATGTATTTTTTTATAGACAATCTGATATTAAAGAAATAAATGAATTATTTTGGTATTTAAATTGTTTTTATCCATTTAATAGATTAAAATTATGTCATGTTTTTAAAAGTAATAAAAACAATTTAAATACTGGAATAATTAATTATCCAATATTAATGGCATCTGATATTTTATTATATGACATTAATAAAGTAATTATTGGAAAAGATCAAAAACAACATATAGAAATTACTAGAAAAATAGCAAAAATAATAAATAACAAATTAAAATATAATTTGTTTATTATACCTAAATATAAAATTAAATATAATTATATAATACCAGGTATAGATGGTAATAAAATGAGTAAATCAAAAAATAATATTATTAATATTTTTGATGATAAAGATAATTTAAATAAACAAATAATGAGTATAAAAACTACTAATAAATCAATAAAATCAATTAATTATGAGGAAATTAAAAATACTATATTATTAAAATTATATAAAATAATTACAAATAAAGAAGAATTTACATCTTTAAAAGAAAAAATTAAAAATAATAAAATAGGATTTTATAATATTAAAAAAAAATTATATAAATATATATTATATTTTTACGAAAAAGAAAGAAAAAAATATTATTATTATATTAATAATAAAAATATTATAAAAAATATTTTATATAATGGTTATAAAAAGGTTAATAAAATAGCTAAAAAAAAAATTTTTTTAATTAAAAAAAAATTAGGTTTAATAATATAATTTATAAATATTTTAATTATTATAATAATGAATATTTAATATTTTTATGTTTATTTAAAAATATTAAAATATTTCTATTAATTTTTATATTATTTATAATAATTTTTTTATATATATTATTAAAATAATAAATTAGAATATATATTTTTTGTTTTCCTTTATATATTTTTTTAAAATATAAAAATTTTTTTATTATCTTCTTATAGTTAATAATAATATTAATATTAATGGTTAATAACATTAATTTATAATAATTAAAAATATCATTTATATCTAAAATATTTAATATTTTTATATTATTGTATATAAAATAACATTTAATAACTATTATATTATATAATTTAATTATATTTTTATTATATAAATTATTATTAATAAATAATTTTTTTTTTTGATATAAATTATCTTCGATTAATATATAATAATTATTATTATTATTATAAATTTTTTTTATTATTCCATAAAAATAATAAAATTTATTATTTTTATAATATTTTTGTTTTAAATTA
This sequence comes from Candidatus Shikimatogenerans bostrichidophilus, assembly GCF_033372575.1. Classification (NCBI taxonomy): domain Bacteria; kingdom Pseudomonadati; phylum Bacteroidota; class Flavobacteriia; order Flavobacteriales; genus Candidatus Shikimatogenerans; species Candidatus Shikimatogenerans bostrichidophilus. The sequence goes on along the minus strand of NZ_CP104094.1, from coordinate 131,909 downwards.
TTTAATTTTAAATATATTATTTCCAATTTATAATAATATAAAGGATGTAATTTTACATAATAACCTAATATCTTTTTTTGTTTATTTATATAATATAATTTAATATATTGTTTATTAATTTTATTTTTAATTTTTAATATTTTATTAATTATTTTATCAATTTTTTTATTCTTTTTTTTTTTTAATAACAAATAATTAATTACATTTAAATCATTTTTATATTTTAAAAAATATATATATCTCTTTATTTTAAAACTATCAAAAGCACCTGATAATATTAATGATTTTATTACTTTTTTATTAATTATTTTAATTTTTATTTTATTTAAAAAATCGGTTAAAGATTTAAATGGTTTATTTTTGGCTATTTTTTTAACTGTTTTTTCTCCTAAATTATTAATTATTCCTAAACCTGATCTAATATATATTTTTTTTTCTATAATAAAATTATATTTACTAATATTTATATCAGGTGGTAAAATTTTTATTTTTAATCTTTTTGCCTCATTTATAAAACTTTCAATTTTGTTTTTGTTTTTTATATTATTATTTAATAAAGTACACATAAATTCTATTGGATAATTAATTTTTAAATATCCTGTTTGATAAGAAATATATGAATAACAAGTTGCATGTGCTTTATTAAAAGCATATAAAACAAAATTTTCCCAAGATCTCCATATTTTATTTAATTTATTTAATAAATAACCTTTTTTAATTGCTTTTTTAAAAAAATTTTTTTTAATTAAATTTAATTTATTAATATTTTTTTTTCCTATTGCTTCTCTTAAAAGATCTGCATCAGTATTACTAATACCTGATAATTTTCTAGCAATTAATATTACTTGTTCTTGATAAAGTGTTAGTCCATATGTTTCAATTAAATATTTTTTTATATCTTTAATTTCATAATGTATAATTTTTTTATTTTTTTTTCTTAATAAATATTCATATAAATTATTTATTGTACCAGGTCTATACAATGCATTAATAGCAATTAAATCTTTAAACCAATTAGGTTTCATAATATTTAATATTATTCTTATATTATCTGAATCAAATTGAAATATTCCTATTGTTTTTGAACTATTAAATAATTTATATGTATTATAATCATATAAATTAAAATTAATTGATTTTTTGTTATTTCTAATTTCTAATAAACTATTTTTAATTATATTTAATGTTTTTAACGCTAATAAATCAATTTTTAATAATCCAATATTTTCTATACATTTTTTATCATATTGTGTTAATAACAAATTATTATTTTTATTATTATACATTAATGGGATATAATTAAATAATTTTTTACTAGTTATTATGATCCCACAAGCATGTATTCCAATACATCTTATTAATCCTTCTAAGTGTTTTGCGTATTTTAAAATTTTACTTTTTATAGAATTTTTATCATTATATATCTTTCTAATTTTTAAAATATTATTAAATTTACTTAATGATAATTTTTTTTTAAATACTAAAATATTATTTTTTTTTGATAAAATTTGTTTTAATGTAAAATTATTATTTATCATTTTAGATAATTTATTAGCTTCTTTAAACGATAAATAAAATACTCTAGATACATCTTTAATTGCAGTTTTTGCACCTATTTTATTATAAGTTATAATATTTGCTACATTACCTCCATATTTGTAATAAATATATAATAATAATTTTTTTCTTCCTTTATCTTCTAAATCAATATCTATATCAGGTAATTTAATTCTTTCATTATTTAAAAATCTTTCAAATATTAATTTAAATTTTATAGGATCAATTTTAGTAATATTTAAACAATATGCTATTATAGAACCAGCCACTGAACCTCTACCAGGACCAACGTAAATATCTAATTTTTTAGCTGTTTTAATTAAATCATAAACAATTAAAAAATAATTTACAAATTTTTTATATTTTATTATTTTTAATTCTTTTATAATTCTTTTCTTTATTATATCATTAATTTTTATATATTTTTTTTTAGCCCCTTTATAAATTAAATATTTTAAATATAAATAATTAACGTTTTTTTTATTAATTTTTAATTTAAATAATTTATTAATTTTATTATAATTTCTTTTTGAAATTTTATAAATTGGTAATAAAATATTATATTTAAGATTTATATTTTTTACTTTTTTAAATAAAATATTTAAATTTTTGAAACCTTTTTTAAAATTTTTAAATTTATTTTTTATTTTTGAATATTTTTTTAAATAAAAAATATTTTTAGGAAATGTATCATTATTATTATTTATATTTTTTTTTTTTTTATACATAATAAAATTTTATAGATTTTATAATCTGATTTATTAAGATAAAAAGTTTCTTGTTGATTAATATATTTAATATTATATTTTTTAGATAAAAAAATTAAATATTTATTAACTTTTTTTTCATTTTTCAAACCATATCTAAAAATTTCAATAAATAGATTATTTTTAAATATTTTTTTCCAATATAATAATATTTTTATTGCTTTCTTAATTTTATTTTTTTTTATATAATAAGAAATTTCAGATTTTAAAGTCCCTGTTAAAAATATTAAACCTTTTGAATATTTTTTAATAATTTTTCTATCTATATAATTAATATTTTTTGTTTTTATATAACTATAAGAATTAATTTTTATTAAATTATAATAACCTTTTATATTTTTTATTATTAAAATATAAGGATATAATTTATTTTTTATTTTTATATTTATTTCACATCCTACTATACCTTTTATAAATTTTTTTTTATTTATTTTATTAATTTTATTAATTTTATTAATTTCATAATAAAAATTATATACTCCCATCATATTATTATCGGTTATGCCTACTGCTTTCATATTATATTTTATTGATTTATTAATTAAATTTTTAAATTTTATAGTAGAATTAAATATTGAATAATATGAGTGATTATGTATATTAAAATAATTTATTTTATTCTTTAATTTTATATTCTTATTATTATAAATTGGTATATTAACTAAAAACTTTTTTATATTAAATTTAAAATTAAATTTTATTAATTTATAATATATTAATTTTAGAAATACGAAAATATTAATATATATATCATATAATGAATTATGAAATAAATAATTTTTTTTTTCTTTATATAATAAATTAAAAGTATTTTTTAAACTTAAATAGTAATTATTATTTTTTATTTTTATTGTATTTATTCTTTTTTTATTTATAAAAATATTTTTAAATTTATAATTTAATCTATAATATTCTCCTATAATTATATTACAATCAAAATTAATATTATGTCCTATTATAAAATAGGATTTTTTTAAAATTTTATAAAATTCTTTTAATATTTCTTTAATTGTTCTTTTTTTTCCATATATTATATATCTATTGTTTTTATTTAATTTTATATTTTTTATATAATAATTTTTTATATCTATTAAATTATATTTATTATTATATAATTGCCATGATATTTGTATTAAACGAGGCCATTGTAAAATTTTTTCTACAATAAATTTATTATCTTTTGGTAAACCAGTTGTTTCTACATCAAAAAAAAAAACATATATGCCTAGAGCGGGACTTGAACCCGCAAAATTCATTAATTGAATAACAGGATTTTAAGTCCTGCGTGTTTACCAATTTCACCATCTAGGCGTTAGCGATAGACGGGGATCGAACCCGTTACCTTAACCTTGGCAAAGTTATGTTCTACCAATTGAACTACTATCGCTATAGTTATATTAATTAATATAATATAAAATATAATATAAAATAATTAAATAATTTTAATAATTTTTATTTATTTTTTAATAATAAATTAATTTTTTTTGTTTCTTTAATTACTTGATTAGGTATACCCGCAATTTTAGCAATATAATAACCAAAACTATTATTACTTAAACCTTCTTGTAATTTTCTAATAAATATAAAATTATTATTTTTTTTTTTTATTGTAAAATAATAATATTTTATATAATTTTTATAATTTAATAATTTATTTAATTCATGATAATGTGTTGCAAATAATACTCTAGGTTTTAATTTATTATTAATAAAATATTTTATTATTGAATAAGATAAAGATATTCCTTCATATGTACTTGTACCTCTTCCAATTTCATCCATTATAATTAAACTATTTTTTGAAAAATTATTTAATATATTAGCTGTTTCATTCATTTCTACCATAAATGTAGATTCACCCATTGATATATTATCAGATGCTCCTATTCTACTAAATATTTTATCTATTATATTAATTTCTACTTTTTTAGCAGGTACAAAACTACCAATTTGTACCATTATTACTATTAAAGCAGTTTGTCTTAATATAGCTGATTTACCTGACATATTAGGTCCAGTAATAATTAATATTTGATTATTAAAATTATCTAAATATATATTATTAGGTATATAATTATTTGTAATTTCCATAGTTTTTTCTATTACTGGATGTCTACCTTTTATTATATTAATGCTATTTAATTTGTTTTTTATTATTTTTGGTTTAGTATAATTATTTTCTTTAGCTGCTAAATAAAAAGATAATAAAACATCTAATTTAGCAATATAATATGAAATTTTTTTTAAAACTATTATTTTTTTATTTAAATAATTAATTATTTTATTGAAAATAATATTTTCATATGAAAATATTAATTTTTTAATATTATAAATGTTATATTCAAATTTATTAATTAATTTAGTAGTATATCTAATATGTAAAGATAATTTTTGTTTTTTTATCCAACTTTTAGGAATTTTTTTGTTATCACTTTTTTTAATTTCTATATAATAACCTAAAATATCATTATTTTTAATAATTAAATAATCTATATTTAATTTTTTTTTTAATTTATTATAATAATTGAATATATATTTTTTATTATTTTTTAATTTTTTTTTATATAAATCTAATTTTTTAGAAATATTTTTATTAATAAAAAATAATTTATTAAATTTATTAATTGGATTTTCTATTAAAACATTATTAATATTATTATATATTTTATTTAATTTTTTAATATATTTATATTTAAAATTAAATATTTTATTATTATTATTAATTTTTAATAATTTAAATATAATTTTAATTCTATTTATTGAATTTATTAATTTATATAATTGATTTGGATTAATTTTATTATTTGATATTTTAGATAATAATCTTTCTATATCATAAATAAATTTTAAATTATAAATAATATTAAATTTAATATTTTCTTTAATTTTAAAATAATTATCTATTATTTTTTGTCTATTATAAATTTTTTTTTTATCTTTTAAAGGAAATATTAACCAATTATTTAAAAGACGATAACCCATTGATGTATATGTATTATCTAATATATCTAATAAAGATTTTCCTGTTTTATTAATAGATTTTATAATTTCTAAATTTTTTAATGTTGAATCATCTATCCAAACATATTTATTAATTTGTATTTTTTTAATTCTATTAACATGATTTAAATTTAAATTATAATAATTATTTATATAAAATATTAATATACCAGATGATATAATACTTAATCTCATATCTTTTAAACCAAAACCATTTAAAGAAAAAACTTTAAAATGTTCTAATAATTTATTATATAAATTATTATAATTAAAAATATTATCGTCTAATAAATTAATATTTTTAATATTATTAAAGTAATTATTAAATATTTTTTTTTTACTTTTTTGTATTAAATATTCTATTGGTTTATAACAATTTATTATATGTTTAATATATTTTAAATTTCCTTCTGTAGTTAATAATTCTCCAGTTGAAAAATCAATTAATGATATACCAATTTGTTTATTATTTTTTTCAATATATAATGAAGCTACAAATTTTTTTATTTTTTTTGTTTTTGTTATATCTTCATATATAGAAATTCCAGATGTTACAATATTAGTAATTTTTCTATCTATTAAATTATCTTTTTCTATCTCGTTTTTAGTTTGATTACAAATTGCCACTTTAATATTATTTTTTATTAATTTTTTTAAATAAGTATTTAATGCTTTACATGGAAAGCCTATTAAATAAATACTATTATTATTTTTTTTATTTCTTTTGGTTAAAGTAATATCTAGTATTTTTGAACAATATATTGCATCATAACCAAATATTTCATAAAAATCACCTACTTGAAATAATAATATATTATCAGGATATTGTTTTTTTAAATTATAATATTGTTTTATTAAAGGGGTTTCTTTATACATTATTAATTATTTATTTTAATAAATAATTAATAATAATATAATATAATGATAAAATCAAACATAACAATATTAGGTTGTAATTCATCATTACCTACTAATAATTATTATCCTACTTCACAAATATTATATATGAGAGAAAATTATTTTTTAATTGATTGTGGAGAAGGCACTCAAGTACAATTAATAAAATCTAAAATAAAAATTAATAAAATAAATAATATATTTATTTCTCATCTACATGGAGATCATTATTATGGTATTATGGGAATTTTAGCAACTTATCAATTATTAGGTAGAAAAAACCCATTAAATATTTATACTCCTAATGGATTAAATAAAATAATTTATGAAAATTTTAAATGGTCTAAATCAAATATTACATATAAGTTAAATTTTATAATATTAAATTCTAAAAAATTTAAAAAAATATTTGATAATGATACTGTAAAAATATATATAATTCCTTTAAAACATAAAATATATACAAATGGTTTTTTATTTAAAGAAAAAAAAAGATTAAAAAATTTAAATATTAATAATGTAAAAAAAATAAAAGAAATTAAAATTTCTGATTATTTAAATATTAAAAAAGGTAAAGATTTTATTAAAAAAAATGGTCAAATAATACCTAATAGTTATTTAACATTTAAACCAAAAAAACCATTATCATATGCATTTTGTACAGATACTTCATATTCTCCTGAAATTACTAAATATTTAAATAAAGTAGATTTATTATACCATGAATCAACATATTTACATAATTTTAATAATACTGCTAAATTCAGAGGTCACTCAACTACTATACAAGCTGCAAATATTGCTAAGTTATCGAATGTTAAAAAATTATTATTAGGACATTATTCATGTAGATATCGTAATATTAAAGAGTTAGAAAAAGAGGCACAAAAAATATTTCCTAATACTGAAGCTTCAAAAAATTTAAAAACATATTATATTTAATTTAATAATTGATTAATTAAATCTTTATTTTTATTTTCTGAAAAATAATAAGCTATGATTTTTCTATTTAAATCTATTTTTTTTTTTTTTAATTTAAAAATAAATTTAGAATAAGAAATATTAAATTTTCTAACATATGCATTAATTCTTTGTATCCATAATTTTCTATAAAATTTTTTTTTATTTTTTCTTCCAATATAAGAATTTAACCATGATTTTTCTACTTTATTTTTAGCGATTGTATAACATCTTTTTTTAGCCCCATAAAATCCTCTTGCATATTTTAAATATTTTTTTCTTCTTTTTTTTGAAGCTACTATATTTTTTGATCTTGGCATATCCTAATTATTATTTATAATATTATTAAAATTATAAATATTTTTTTTTATTTTTTTAATGTTTCTTTTTTTTTATCTATTTTAATTGTTTTTAAAGGTAACATTATCATATAATATTTATTATTTTCTAAAACTGGATATTTTTGAATTGATCCATAATTTTTTAAATTTTCAGCGATATTTATTAAAAATTTTTTAACTAAATATTTATTATTTTTATTATTTAAATATATAATAAATTTAATTTTATATTTTTTTAAAAATAGTTTTTTAGCATTTTTTAATTTAAAATATTTATCATGATCACTAATTTTAATTGTTAATCTAATAATTTTCATATTATCTTTTTTTGAAAAATTTTTTTTATATTTTTTTTTTAATTTATAAATAAATTTATTATAATTTATTATTTTTACTATAGAAGGATTATTTTTAGAATTAATTTCAATTAGATCTAAATCTAGATTAGAATTTTTTATTATTTTTAATAAATTATCTGTTTTATATATTTTATTTTCAAATATTTTATCATTTACTAATCTAACATATTTAGATTCTATATTTTTATTAATTTTATATTTTGATAAAAAATTATAAAAATTATTATTTTTTTTTATAATATTATTAATTTATTAATTAATATAATTAATTTATATTAATATTTTTTTTTCTTATTATATTTAAAATAATATTTATAGCTTTTTTAAATTTTAAATTTCCTAATTTACCAATTTTTTTTATTCTTATAAATATTGTTTTATTTTTTTCTTCTTTATTACCTATTATTAAAATAATAGGTATATTAGTTTTTTCATAAAATTTTATTTTATCATTTAATTGTTTTTTTTTTTTATCTATTATAATTCTTATCTTTTTTTTTATTAATATATTATATATTTTTATTGAATATTTTAAATTACTATTATTAATTGGTATAATTACTAATTGATTTTTTAATAACCATATTGGTATATTACCTTTTGTATGTTCTATTAATATTCCTATAAATCTTTCTATTGATCCTAATAATGCTCTATGTATAATTATCGGATATTTACATTTGTTATTTTTATCTATATATTTTATATTTAATCTAATTGGTGTATTATAATCAATTTGTATAGTTCCTAATTGCCATTTTCTATTTAAAGAATCTTTTATAATAAAATCTATTTTAGGTCCATAAAATGCTGCTTCATTATATTTTATATAAGTATTATTATTCAATTCTATTTTTTTTTTAATTTTAATAATTATTTTTTGAGATTTTTTCCATATTTTTTTATCTCCTATATATTTATTATTATTTTTATCTTTTAAAGAAAATCTAATATAAATTTTTTTAAAATTAAAATAACTATATATAGATTTTATAGTATCTATTATATTATATATAATTTTATAAATTTTTTTTTCTATACAAAAAATATGAGCATCATCTTGAGTAAATATTCTAGTTCTAAATAAACCATTAATTTCACCACTTTTTTCATTTCTATAAACAGTACCAAATTCAAAATATTTTTTAGGCAAATCTTTATAAGTTATATTTTTATAAAATTTATATATTTCACAATGAAATGGACAATTCATTGGTTTTAATAAATAATAAATTTTATTATTTTTAGTAATTTTAAACATATTATTGTTATATTTATTTAAATGTCCTGATTTATTAAACAATTTTTGTTTAGCTATATGTGGTGTTAAGATTTCTTCATATTTTTGTCTTATATTAATATTTCTAATAAAATTTTTTATTTTTTTATATAAAAATAAACCATTAGGCAACCATATAGGTAAACCAGAACCTATATTATTTGAAAAAAAAAACAATTTTAATTTTTTTCCTAAATATTTATGATCTTTTATATTATTTTTTTTCATAATTAATTTAATTTTAAAATTAAAATATTATTATTATTAAAATTATTTAAATAATAATTATTAATAATTTTTATTTTATTAATTGTACAAATTATTTCTTTATTATTATTTAATAATAAATAAATAAAATTTTTTTCAAATGAAGTAATTTTATTTTTTTTTAATATTTTATTAATTACTATTTTTTTTTTATTTTTTAAAAAATAATCACCTTTTCTCCAATTTCTAATATATAATGGAAATTTTATTTTTTTTATATTTAAATATATATATTTATTTTTATTATTATTAATATTTTTATTATTAATAAGTTTTAAATTAATTAATAAATTATCTTCTATTTTATAGTTTCCTATTTTAGGTATTAAAATATTAATATTATTTTTTACATTATAAATTAATATTATATATTTTCTATTTCTTATTAGTTTATATTTTTTATTATTTGATAAAAAATATTTACCAGTATTAATATTTAATAAATTATTAAATATTCTTATATCTTTAAAACCAAATTTATAAAATATTTTATATAATAAATAATTATTATAATTTATTTTTAATTTTAATAATTTATTAATATTAATTTTAAATATAAAATTTTTATTTTTATTATATATTATTATTTTTTTTTTAAAATAATTAATAGATTCTTTAATAAAATTATATTCTAATTGTAAATTCTTTATTGTATTATTAATATTTTTTTTAATATTATATTTATATAATATTTTTAATATATTAGGTATAATATTATTCCTAATTATATTTCTTAAATATATATTTTTAAAATTACTTATATCATTTATCCATTTTATTTTGTTTTTAATCGCATAATTTATAATATCCTTTTTAGATATACTTATTAAAGGTCTTAATAAATTTTTAGATATTTTATTAATTGATTTTAATCCATATAATCCAGTTTTTCTGAATAAATTAATAAAAAATGTTTCTATATTATCTTCTAAATTATGTGCTAATATTATATAATTATAATTATATTTTTTTTTTAAATTCATAAACCATTTATATCTCAATATTCTAGCCGATAATTGAATAGAAACTTTTTTTTTTTTACTAAATTTTTTAGTTTTAAAATTTTTATAAAAAAATTTTATTTTATTTTGATTACATATTTTATAAATTAAATTATAATTATAATTAATATTTGATTTATTAATATTAAAATTACAATGAGCTACTGAAATATTTTTTTTATTTAATATTTTATTTAAAATATTTAATAATACCATACTATCCACACCCCCACTTATAGCTAATAAAAATTTATTATTTAATAAGTTTTTTAATAAAAAAAAATTTTTTATTTTATCAATCATATAAAATACTTATAAAGTTTTAATATTATTTAAATTTTATTATTTTAATTATATTTATTATTATATTATAATTTTTATATAATTATTGACTTGGTAGCTCAGCTGGTAGAGCATTACACTTTTAATGTAAGGGTCCTGGGTTCGAATCCCAGCCATGTCATATAATAAATAAATTAAATAGGAATGAAAAAAAAAATAATATTTTTAAGTAATGGAAATTTTAGTGTACCAACATTAAAATATTTAATAAATAATCAAAATAAATATAATTTAATTATTAAAACTATAATAACATCAAAAAAAAATATTATTAATAATGAAAATAATTATATTAAACAAATAGCATTAAAAAATAATATTAATATAATATATAGTGAACATATATATATTAAAAAAAATATTAAAACAATTATTAATTTAAAACCTGATTTATTAATTGTTATATCATTTAAATATTTAAAACAAATAATATGGAAAATACCTAAATTAGGTACAATTAACATACATCCTTCATTATTACCTCAATATAAAGGTGCAAATCCAATTAATTGGGTAATTATAAATGGAGAACAAAAAACAGGTTTAACTAGTTTTTTTATAAATAAAATAATAGATAGTGGTAATATAATATTACAAAAAATAGTAAAAATTAATAATATAATAACATATAAAAAATTATATAAATTATTATCTAAAAAAACTAAATTATTTTTAATAAAAACTATTAAAAAAATATTAAATCTAAAAAAAAAGAAATTTAAACTAGCTCCAAAAATAAATAATTATTATTCTAAAATTTATTTTAATTATTCAATAAATAAAATATCTAATTTAATTAGAGGATTACCATATAATAAACCTGCTTGGTGTTTTCTAAATACTAATAATAAAATTAAAATATTAAATATTTATAAAATAAAAATAATTAATTATAAACATAATTATTTTAATGGTAAAATCTTATTAAAGAATAAAAATGTTTATATAAGTGTTAAAAATGGATACATAAAATTATTAAAATGTAATATTGCTAATTCTAATAAAAAAATTATAAAAGATATTGAAATTTATAATGGTTTAATAAATTATAAAAATTTATTTGTATTTTAAAACAATAGACTCGTAAGGATTTGAACCTTAACTATCAGAACCAAAATCTGATGTGCTACCATTACACAACGAGTCTAATTATATTATAATAATATAATATAATATAATTAATTTAATATGTTAAAAATAAGATTACAAAGAAAAGGAAAAAAACATTATCCAATATATTCTATTGTAGTTACTAATTCGGATTCACCAAGAAATGGAAAAATAATAGAAAAATTAGGTATTTATAATCCTATAAAAAAAATTATTAATATTAATAAAAAAAAAACTATTAAATGGTTAAATAATGGTGCAAGAACAACTAATACAGTAAATTATATAATTAAATTAAAAAATATAAAATTAAAATAATTATTAAATATCTAAATTTGCTAATAAAGAATATTTTTTAATAAATTTTTTTCTAGGTTTTACTTTATCCCCCATTAAAATATTAAACAATTTATTACTTTTTTTATAATTTTTTATTATTACTTTTTTTAAAATTCTTTTTTTAGGATTCATAGTAGTTTCCCATAATTGATCTGAATTCATTTCTCCTAAACCTTTATATCTTTGAATATAAATTTTTTTATTTTTATTATTTTTAATATATTTTATTTTATCTTTTTCATTCCATATATATATTTTACTCTTATATTTTTTAATTATATATAAAGGTGGTTTTGCTATATATATATAACCTTTATTAATTAAAATTTTCATATATCTAAATATAAATGTTAAAATTAAAGCCGTAATATGTTTTCCATCAACATCAGCATCAGTCATTATTATAATCTTTTTGTATTTTAATTTTTTAATATTCAAAGTAATTTTATTATTTTTATTTTCTAAATATATTCCTAAAGCTAAAAATATATTTTTTATTTCGTTATTTTTTAATATTTTATTAATTTTAGATTTTTCTACATTTATTATTTTTCCTTTTAACGGTAATATTGCTTGAAATTTTCTATTACGTCCTTGTTTAGCAGTTCCACCTGCAGAATCACCTTCAACTAAAAATATTTCACATTTATTAGGATCATTATATGTACAATCTGATAATTTTCCTGGAATACCACTAATATTTTTATATTTATTATTATTTTTATATAATAATTTTCTAGCTTCTAAAGCAGATTTTCTATATTTAAAGGATATTATTACTTTATCTATTAATTTTTTACGATTTTTAGGATTTTCTTCTAAATATTTATTAAAATAGTAAAATATTATTTTTTCTACTATTCCTATTATTTCTTTATTTACTAAACTAGTTTTTGTTTGTCCTTGAAATTGAGGATTTATCATTTTTATTGATATTATTGATATTATCCCTTCTCTTATATCTTTTCCACTAATGTTTAAATTATATAATTTTTTATTATATTTTTTTATATAATTTTTAAAAGATTTTGTTAATCCTTTTTTAAAACCTATTATATGAGTTCCCCCATTTATAGTTTTAATATTATTAATATATGATATTATGTTTTCTTTATTAGATAAATTATATCTTATAATAATTTCAATATAAAAATTATTTAATTTTTTATTAATATAAATATCTTTATTTAAAATTAGTTTGTATTTTTTATTATCAATATAATTTATATAATCTATTAAACCATTTATATAATAAAAATGTTTTTTTATATTATATCTTTTATCACATAAAAATATTTTAATTTTTTTATTTATAAAGGATATTTCTTTTAAATGTTTATAAATTATATTATAATTATATTTTTTATATATAAATATTTCATCATCAATTATATATTTTATTTTTGTTCCTCTTTTATTAGTTTTTCCTTTTATTTTAATATTATATAAAGGGTAACCTTTAGAATATTGTTGTTCATATATTAAATTATTTCTATAAATTTCTACTATAATTTTTTTTGATAATGCATTTACACATGATAATCCAACTCCATGTAAACCACTTGAATATTTATATGAAGAATTATCAAATTTACCTCCAGCTCCTATTTTAGTCATTACTATTTCTAATGCAGTTTTTTTAGATTTTTTATAAATATCTATAGGTATTCCTCTTCCATCATCCTCAATAGTAATAGTAGTATCATTATTTATAGTGACATATATATTATTACAATAACCTTCTAAAAATTCATCTAATGAATTATCTAATAATTCAAAAAATAAATGATGTAAACCATTAATATTTACATCCCCAATATACATAGAAGGTCTTTTTCTAATATGATCAATACTATTAAAATATTTAATATTTTTTGCAGTATATTTAATCATAAATTATTTAACTATTATTAAAAATAATAAAGATTAAATATAAAATGAGGATATGGAGAATATACGAGATTGCATAAATATAAAATATATAATAATTAATATATTTAAATGAATACACTAATTTCTATAGTAGGTCCTACCGGAATTGGAAAAACTAAATTATCTATATATTTAGCAAAAAAATTTAAAACTGAAATAATATCATGTGATTCAAGACAATTTTATAAACAATTAAATATTGGTACTTCAAAACCATCAAAAAAACAATTAAAACAAATAAAACATCATTTTATAGGACATTTAAATATTAAAAATAATTATAATATTAGTTTATTTGAAAAAGAGGTAATTAAAAAATTAATAAAATTATTTAAAAAATATAAAATTATAATAATGGTAGGTGGATCAGGGTTATATGAAAAAACTATTATAGAAGGGATTAATATAATTCCAAATATAAATAAAAAAAAAAAATTAAAAATAAGAAAAATATTAAATAAAAAAAATTTAGAATATTTATTAAATAAATTAAAAAAAAAAGATATTAATTATTATTATTTGTTAAAAAATAAAAAAGATAAAAGAAAAATAATTAAAGCTTTAGAATTTAAATATTGTACAAATAAAACTATTTCATCTTTTTATTATAAAAAAAAAATTAAAAGACCATTTAAAAGATATATTAGAATAGGGTTAATAAAAAATAGAAAAAAAATTTATAATAAAATTAATAAAAAAGTTGATTTAATGATAAAAAAAGGATTAATTAATGAAGCAAAAAAATATTATAAATATAAAAAATTTAATTCATTAAATACTATAGGATATAAAGAAATATTTAAATATTTAAATAATAAATTTGATAAACATTCTTGTATTGAACTAATAAAACAAAAAACAAGAAATTATGCTAAAAAACAAATAATATGGTTTAAAAGATATAATAATATTAAATGGTTTAAACATAATAATTATAAAAAGATTTATATATATTTAAATAATAAATTAAAAAAAAAATAACTATAAAATTAAATAAATTATTAATAAGATTTACCAAATACTACTTTATTATATGATTTATTTCCTGTATATATACATTTTCCTTTTATTTTTTTATTTATTATACATCTAATAGTTGCTTTAGTTTCATTTTTTATTTTTAATTCAGTACTTTTTTTATTATCCCAATTAGATATAATAAATCCTCCTTTATTATTAATAATTTTTTTAAAAGTATTATAATTATTTGTTGTAAAAGTATTTTGTTTCATTCTATTTTTAGCTATTTTATATATATTTTTTTGTATATTATTTAAAATCTTTGAAATGTTTTTGTATAATTTATTATTAATTTTAAAATAATATTTTTTAAAATTATCTCTTCTAGTAATTTCTATATTTTTATTCTTTATTTCTTTTTTTCCTATAGTAATTCTTATAGGTATACCTAGATTTTCATATTTATAATATTTATTCCCTGGAGTTTTACCTAAATTATTATCATACTTAATATTAAATTTATTTAAATATTTTTTAATTTTTTTTACAATATTATTAATTATTTTAATATTTTTTTTATTTTTAATTATTGGTATAATAACTATATGAATAGGTGAAATTTTTGGTGGTAATATTAATCCATTTTTATCTGAATGAATCATAATTATGGCACCTATTAATCTAGTTGAAACACCCCATGAAGTAGACCATACATATTTTCTTATACCTTTTTTGTTAGTAAAAGTTACATTAAAAGCTTTTGAAAAATTTTTAGCTAAAAAATGTATAGTGGCTAATTGTAAACATTTTCCATTATTAGTTAAAGATTCAAATGAATATGTATATTCTGCACCAGAAAATTTTTGATAATTACTTTTTATACCAGAAATATATGGAATAGATAAATAATTTTTTATTAATTTTTTATATATTTTTTTTATTTTATTAATTTCTTTAATTGCATCTTTTTTATTTTTATGTGCAGTATGTCCTTCTTGTAAAAAAAATTCAGAATTTCTTATAAATATTTTATTTTTTAATTCTAATCTGACTACATTAGACCATTGATTAATTAATATTGGTAAATCTCTATATGAATGTATCCATTTTTTATATGTATTCCATATTATAGTTTCAGATGTAGGTCTTATTATTAATTCTTCTTTTAATTTTGAAGTAGGATCAACAATTATTTTATTTTTTTTTATTAAAAATTTTGAATGAGTTACAATTGCACATTCTTTAGAAAAATTTTTTATATGATTAGTTTCAATAAAAAATAATTTTTTAGGTATTAATAAAGGAAAATAAACATTTTGATGTTTAGTTTTTATTAACATTTTATTTAATTTATTTTTTATATTTTCCCATATTTTATAACCATAAGGTCTAAGTATCATAAAACCTTTAATATTAGAAAAATCAGCTAATTTAGATTTTAATATTAATTTTATATATTTTTTATTATTCATTTTATTTATAAAAAATAATTTTATTTATATAAAAATAAAAATGAAAAATATTAAAAATTATGCAAAAAATAATATATTTATATATAATTCTTTAACTAATAAAAAAGAAAAATTTATTCCTATTGAATATAATAAAATTGGAATGTATGTATGTGGACCTACAATATATAACAATATTCATTTAGGTAATTTAAGAACATTTATATTTTTTGATATATTATACAGATATTTAAAACATTTAAATTTTAAAGTAAAATATATTAGAAATATAACTGATATTACTCATTTAGAATTTAAATTTAATTTGGGTAATAAACCAATGGAAATAATACAAAAATATTTATTAAATTTTTATTTTATTTTAAATAAATTTAATATTTTATCCCCTAATATAGAACCTAGAAGTACTGGGCATATAATAGAACAAATTATAAATATTAAAAATATTTTAAAAAAAAAATTTGCTTATATAAATAAGGGATCTATTTATTTTGATATAAATTATTATAATAAAATTTTTGGAAATTATGGCAATATATTAAACAATATAGATATAAATAAAGAAGTTAATTTAAATAATAAATTTCTTGAAGAAAAAAAAAATTATTATGATTTTGCAATTTGGAAAAAATCAAATTCTGGTATGAATTGGGAATCTCCATGGGGAAAAGGAAATCCAGGATGGCATATAGGTTGTTCAACAATGAGTAATAAATATTTAGGCAATTATTTTGATATTCATGGAGGAGGAATAGATTTAAAATTTCCTCATCATGAATGTGAAATTACACAATCTAATATTATTAATAATAACCACTACAATTTAGCTAAATATTGGATACATACTAATTTGTTAACTATTAATAATAAAAAAATGAGTAAATCTTTAAATAATTTTATAATTCCTAATGATATAATTAATGGAAAATTAAAAATTACTAATTATAAAAAAATAAATCCAATAATAGTTAGATTATATTTTTTACAAACTCACTATAGAAAAATAATTAATATATCAAATAAATCATTAATTAATACTGAAAAAAATTATAAAATTTTATTTAATATTTTAAATAATATAAAAAAAATAAAACCAAATTTAAAAACATCCTCAGAGATAAACATTAATAATATATACAAAATATTTTATTTATCAATTAATGAGGATTTTAATATCCCTTTATTAATCTATAATTTATTTAAAATTAATAAAATAATAGAAAAATGTATTAATAAAAAATTAAATATTAATTTAAAGGATATTAAATTATTATATTCATTAATTAAAATATTTTTAATTGATATTTTAGGATTAAAATTTAAAAAAAAAAATAAATCTATTAATTATAATAAAATTATAAATAAAATTTATGATATTAGAAATGAAATGAGAAAAAATAAATTATATTATTATTCAGATAAATTAAGAAATATATTAAATAATTATTTAAATATAAAAGATAATAAAATTTAATTTTTAATTATTATATTTAATCCATCTCTTATTGGAATTATAATACTATTTATATTTTTATATTTTTTAATAGTATTATTAAAGTGTTTAATTGATTTTGTTATATTATCTTTATTATAATTATATATTATATTACCTTTCCATAATACATTATCGCATATAATTAATCCATTTCTTTTGACTTTATTAAATATTAATTTAAAATAATTTAAATAATTTTTTTTATCTGCATCTATAAATACAATATCAAAATTATATTTTAATTTTGGAATTACATTTAAAGCATTACCATATAATATTTTTATATTTTTATTATATTTAGTTGTTTTAAAATTGATTTTTGCATATTCTATATATTTTTTATTTTTTTCTATTGTAATTAATAATCCATTCTGTTTTAACCCTTCTGATAAACATAATGTAGAGTATCCTAAAAAAGTACCAATTTCTAAAATATATTTAGGATTTTTAAGTCTAGATATTAAGCTTAAAAATCTACCTTGTAAATTATCAGACATCATTTTAATATTCTTTTTGTTATTATAATATTTTTTTATATTTTTTAAATAAACAGGTTCGTAATTTTTTATTAAATTATTTATATATTTATATATTTTATTATTAATTATCATATTAATAATAAAAAAATAAAATAATTTTAAAAATAATTTTTATTATTATATTAATATATGTATTTAATTGGTAAAATAAAAATAATATTTGATATTCAAAGATTTAAAAATAATTTTAAAAAAAGAAGTATAATTTTAGAAACTGAAGAATTATATCCACAAAAAATTTTAATTGATTTTATCCAAGATAAAATAGATTTATTGAATATTATAAATATAAATGATAAAGTAAAAATTTATATAAATATTAGAGGTAAAGAATGGGTAAATAAAGATGGAATAACTAAATATATTAATTCTATACAAGGTTGGAAAATTGAAAGTGAAATATAATAATAAATTAAATTAAATTAAATTAAATCAGGGGAAGGTAAAAAAAATTCCCCTGTAAATTATTTAATCACCTCCTAAATATGATTTTAAAATATTACACATATTATATTTTCTTAATTTTTTTAAAGAATTAATTTGAATTTGTCTTACTCTTTCTCTAGTTAATTTTAATAATTTAGAGATTTCTTCAAAAGTCATTTTTTTATTACCAAATAATCCACAATAAAATATTATTATATTTTTTTCTCTTTTAGATAAAATCTTAAAACATTTCTTAATATCATTATTAAATGATTCTTTTTTAATTTTATTGTCAGGATTAGGAAAATCTTTTGATATAATAACATCATATAAATTAATTCCTTCACCTTCAATTAAAGGTGCATCTAATGAAATAGGTTTACTAGAATATTTTAATACATTTTCAACATCTTTTTCTTTAACTGATAAATAATTAGCTATTTCTTTTGTTGTTGGAGTTTTATGTAATTTTTGTTCTAAAATAAGAAATGCTTTATTGATTTTATTTAAAAAAGCTATTTTATTTGTAGGGGATCTTACACATTTTGAATAATCCGCTATAGCTTGTAAAATACTTTGTTTAATCCACCATACTGCATAAGATATAAATTTATATCCTCTATTAACATCAAATCTTATTGCTGCTTTAATTAATCCTAAATTACCTTCATTAATTAAATCTAATAAACTTAATCCTTGATTTTGATATTTTTTAGCAACAGAAACTACAAATCTTAAATTAGATTTAATTAATATTTTTAATGCATTTTTATAATTTTTATTTTTTATATTATTACAATTTTTTATTATATTAGTTAATTTTATTTCTTTTTTATAATTTAATAAAGGAATTTTACTAATTTCTTTTAAATATTTATTTAAAGTTTCAGATTCGTCATTATTAATTTTTATTTTTTTCATAATTTAATGATAATTTTATTTTTCCAGTATTTTTATCTATTCCTAAATATTTTACTTTTATTATATCACCTATATAAATATTAAAATTAATTTCTGAATAATGTAATAATCCTTCTACTCCTTTTGATAATTCTATAAATACTCCAAAATTTTTTATACTTATTACTTTTCCTTTATATATATTTCCTATTTTAGGAATAAAAATTATATTTTTAATAATTTTAATAGCTTTATCAATATTTTTTTTTTTACCAAATATTTCTATTATTCCTTGATTATTTTTTTCTGTAATAATTATATTAGTATCTGTTCTTGATTGTATATCTTGTATTGTTTTACCTCCTCCTCCTATTATAATTCCTATATATTGTTTAGGAATTTTAATTAAAGTTAATATAGGTGATGTAGATTTAATGTTATTTCTAGGTTTAGATAAAATATTATTCATTATATTTAAAATTTTTAATATTCCTTTTTTAGATTTTTTTAAAATTTTTTTTAATATATTTATATTCACAATATTTATATTTTTTATATCCATTTGACAAGCAGTTATTCCTTTTATAGTTCTAGTTATTTTAAAATCCATATTTCCATAATGATCCTCTTCCCCTAATATATCATATAATATAATATTTTTTTTTTTATTTTTTATTAATCCCATAGATATACCTGCCACTGGATTTTTTATTTTTATACCAGCATCCATTAATGCTAAAGATGCTGCACATACAGTTGCCATAGAGGATGATCCATTAGATTCTAATATATCTGATACTATTCTTATTGTATATGGATTATTAAGTGGAATAATATTTTTAAATGCTTTTTTAGCTAATGTTCCATGTCCTATTTCTCTTCTAGATATACCTGTTATTAATTTTACTTCTCCAGTTGAAAAAGGATGAAAATTATAATGTAAATAAAATTTTTCATTAGATTCTATTACTACATTATCAATTTTATTTACATCTAATGAAGAACCTAAAGTAACAGTAGTTAATGATTGAGTTTCACCTCTTGTAAAAATTGCTGAACCATGTACTCCTGGTAAATAATTTATTATTCCCCATATATTTCTTATATCTTTTGGGTGTCTTCCATCTAATCTAAGATTTTCATTAATTATTAATTTTATAATTATTTTTTTTTTAAAATAATAAAAATATTTTTTTATATAATACTCATTGTAGTTATTAAATAAATATATTATATACTTTAATAAAATTTTTAATTTTTTATTTCTATCTTTTTTCTTTTTATATTTTTTAATAATTTTATAAATTTTGTAATATATTAAATATTTAATTTTTTTTTTAAATATTGATTTTTTATATTTATTTAACTTATTTTGTTTAAAATTAAATAATTTTATTTTTTTAATTGTTATATATTTTTTTACTTTTTTTAAAAATTTTATTTGTAAATTAATTAGTTTAATTATTACTTTATGAGCAAATTCAATAATTTTTATTAATTCCTTATTAGTAATTTCTTTCATTTCCCCATCTATCATTATTATTGATTTTAAAGTTCCACCAATAATTAAATTTATATCTGATTCTTTAATTTGATTTATATTAGGATTAATTATAAATTTATTGTTAATTCTGGCTAATCTAATTTGAGATACTGGTCCTTTAAAAGGAATTCCTGAAATTAATAATGCGGCAGATGATGCTAAACCAGCTAATCCATCTGGTAATACTTTATAGTCATATGATAATAATGTTATTATTATTTGTATTTCGTTAATTATTTTTTTAGATAAAAAAGGTCTTATTAATCTATCTACTATTCTCATAGTTAATATTTCTTGATCTGATGGTTTTCCTTCTCTTTTAATAAAACCACCTGGTATTTTTCCTATAGCAAAATATTTCTCTCTATAATCAATTGTTAAAGGAATAAAATCACTATTTTTTTTTATTCTTTTACCTAATACTACTGTAGATAATAAAATAGTATTTCCTATTCTTAATAAAACAGAACCATCTGATTGAGTAGCAATTAAACCAGTTTCAATTATAATTGGTTTTCCTTTACCTAATAAAATTTTTTCTTGTATAAACATTTATTCTTTTATTTTAAGTTTATTTTTAATTGTTAAATAAATTTTATAATATTTTTTTTTTATATAAGTAAAAATTTTTTTTCTTTTATAAACTTTTTTAATTAAAATTCTTTCAGAATTATAATCTTTATTATTATTATTTAAATGTTTATTAATATTTAAAATTTTATTAGTTATTAAATTAATTTGATTTAAATAATAATTATATAAATATTTTTTTTTCATATTATATATATATTAATTATATATTAATTCCTAGTTGAAATAATATTTTATCATTAATTATTGATGGACAATTTAACATTATATCTTTATTATAATAATTTTTAGGAAATGGTATAATATCTTTAATATCTTGTTTATTTAATAATAATAATATTAATCTATCTATTCCTATTCCTATACCTCCATGAGGAGGAGTACCATAATCTAAAGCATTTAAAAAAAAATCAAAATTATTATTTATATCTTTTTTATTAAATTTTAATAAATAAAAAATTTTTTCTTGTAATTTTTTATTATTTATTCTTATTGATCCACTTCCTATTTCTATACCATTTATAATTAAATCATAAGCTTTTGATAATGATTTATAAGACAATTTATTATTTTTTTTTGGTGATGTGAATGGATGGTGAAAAGAATAATATTTTTTATTATTAATATCATATTTAAATAAAGGATAATCAATTAGCCATATTGGAATTAATATATTTTTTTTATATATTGCATTAAATAGTAATTTATTAATTTTATTAAATATTTTATTACAATTTATATTAGAATTATTATGTAATAATATTATTAATATATCGTATTCAGAAAAAAATTTTTTTTTAATAATATATTCAATAATTTTATTATTTTTAAAAAAATTATTAATTTTATTATTATTATCAATAATAAATATTTTATTAATTTTAATATATATTAATATTATATTTATTATATCTTTAAAATTTACATTTTTTATATTTAAAAAATTAGGTAATATAAAACTCAATATATTATAATTATTATATAATTTATTAATTATATTTTTTTTTATTTTTATTTTATATATTTTATTTGTTAAATCTGGTTTATCGGTTTTATAATATTTAATAGATTTATTATACTTAATAATTTTGAAATTTATTATTTTTTGATTAAAATATTTATTTACTAAATATTTAATTAATTTTTCTATTATATTAATTATATATTTACTTTTATTAATAAAAGACATTTCTATATCTAATTGTAAAAATTCAGGTTGTCTATCTTTTCTTAAATCCTCATCTCTAAAACATTTTACAATTTGAAAATATTTATCTATCCCACCAATCATTAATAATTGTTTAAATATCTGTGGTGATTGAGGTAAAGAATAAAATAATCCTTTATAATTTCTAGAAGGAATAATAAATTCTCTAGCTCCTTCTGGAGTACTTTTTACTAAAAAAGGTGTTTCTAATTCAATAAATTTTTTTTTAAAAAAAAATAATCTAATCTTATTAAGAATAGTAGATTTAAAAATTAAATTATTTTTTATTTCTTCTCTACGAATATCTAAATATCTATATTTTAATCTTATTTTTTTACTTACTTTAGGATTATTTTCAATATTAAAAGGTAATATATTAGATTTATTAATTAAAGTAACATAATTTACTTTTACTTCTATTTCCCCAGTAGATAATAATAAATTTTTTTTTATTCTTTCATTTACAATACCTTTTACTTTTATTATAAATTCATTATTTATTTTAAATAAAATATATTTAATATTTATAAATAATTGAGTAATGCCATAAAAATCTCTTAAATCAATAAAATAATATTTACTAAATTTTCTAATATTTTGTACCCATCCGGATAATATTACTTTTTTATTAACATCTTTTATATTTAATTCTCCACAATTATGGGTTCTATACATTTTATTAAATTTATATTATATTTATATATAAAATATAATTATTATATGTTAATGGTAGACGTAGCTCAATTGGTTAGAGCATCAGATTGTGGTTCTGAAGGTTGCTGGTTCAATTCCAGTCGTCTACCCATTTATTAATTTTTATTAAAAATATAAAAAAGTTTTTTATTATTTATAGAAATAAAATAATTTTTACATCTAAATAGTTTAAATAATAAATATTTAATATTTTTATTTTTAAAAAAAAATTTTTTATTTTTACATAAAAATAATAAATTTAATTTATATAAATTTATAATTTTATTATTTTTTAATAATAAAAAAATAATATTAAAATAATTAAATAGATTATTGTAATTTAAAAAATATGGAATTGAATAAATAAATAAATATTTTTTTTTAAATTTAATATTAAAAAATTTACTAATTTTATTATTTAATATATTAAATTTTTTAATATTAAAAGGAATTTTAAATTTAATAGGAAATAATAATAATTGTTTATAATTAATTTTAATTTTTGATTTTAAATAATAATTATAAAATATTTTTTCTTTAGCTTTTTTAATATTAAAAATTAATAATTTATTCTTTATAATTAAAAAAACATAATTATTATTTATTTTTAATGTTTTAATATTTTTTTTATTAAAATTAAAAAAAAAATTATTAATATAATTAATTTCTTTATTATTATATATATATAATTTTTTTTTTTTTTGTTTTAAATTAAAATAATTTATTATTTTTTTATTATAAAAATAATTTTTATTAATAAAAAATTTTAAAAATAATTTAATAATTTTATTAATTTTAATATTATAATTAAATAGAACTTTATTTTTTTCTGAATTAATATTAAAATTAACATATTTATTATTAATTGATATAAATAATAAAAAATTAATTGTTTTTTTATTATAATATTTTAATAAATAATTATTTATAATTTTATAATATTCATTATTATTAATAAATTTATTATTTA
Source organism: Candidatus Shikimatogenerans bostrichidophilus (assembly GCF_033372575.1). Taxonomy (NCBI): domain Bacteria; kingdom Pseudomonadati; phylum Bacteroidota; class Flavobacteriia; order Flavobacteriales; genus Candidatus Shikimatogenerans; species Candidatus Shikimatogenerans bostrichidophilus. The sequence goes on along the minus strand of NZ_CP104094.1, from coordinate 106,962 downwards.
CATAAATATATTTATTATTTTTAGAAAATAATAAAAATAATTTTAATTTTAAATATTTATATTTTTTTTTATAAGTTAAAATATTATTATTATTATTTTTATAATAAATATTATATATTCTTTCTAATTTAGAAGAACTTTTAAAAATAAAAATTAATTTATTATTATGATATAATTTAAAATTTATTTTATTATTTCCTATTATTAGTTTTTTTATTTCATATTTAATTTTTTTATATTCTTCTTTATTAGATAATAAAAATTTAATTTTATTATGATAATTAAAAAATATATTTTTTATTGAAATACTACACCCAGTGTTACAATAATAAGGAATTTTTTTTATAAGTTTTCCATATTCTATTATAAGTTTTAATCCAATTTTGTTCTTTTTTGATTTAGTAATTATCTCCATTCTAGATATATTAGATATACAATATAATGCAATGCCTCTAAATCCTATACTATTAATATTTAATAAATCTTTTTCATTTTTTATTTTTGAAGTAGTTCCTTTTAAATAACTTATAATAGCATCTTTATAATTCATACCACAACCATCATCTTTAACTGTAATATTATTTACATAATTATCTATATATATAGATATATTTTTAGCTTTTGCATCTATTGAATTTTCTATTAATTCTTTTATTATTGATGAATAACTTTTTATTACTTCATCAGATAATATTAGTTTTATTATTTTTTCAGGTAAAATATTAATTTTCATTTAATATATTAATATTAATTACATATTATTGTCATATAAAATTATATTATGATACTACCTATTTTATTATATAAAAATAAAATATTAAGAAATAAAAATAAAAATATTAAAATTAAAAGCAATTTAAATAATATTATAAATAATATGTTTGATACTATGTATTATTATAAAGGTATAGGATTATCAGCTCCTCAAATAGGAAAAAATATTAATTTATTTATTATTAGTATTAATAATAAAAAACTGATATTTATTAATTCTAAAATTAAAAGTTATAGTAAAAAAAAAATTATCAGTAATGAAGGATGTTTAAGTATACCTAATATTTATGTAAATATAAAAAGAAAAAAATTAATTAATGTAGAATATTATGATAATAAATGGAAAAAACATAAAAAAATATTTAATAATTATCTATCTATTATTTTTCAACATGAATATGATCATATAAGAGGAAAATTAATTATAGATTATTTAAAAAAAAATTAATTATTTTATTATTAATAAATAAAATTAATTAAATGGATTTACTTAAAAAAATTAAAAATAATTGGATAAAAAAATTTTCTTATCCTTTTATAATTGCTGGGCCATGTAGTGCAGAAAATGAAAAACAAATAATTAATATTACTAAAAAATTAAATAAATCATATGTAGAAGTGTTAAGAGCAGGTATTTGGAAACCTAGAACTAAACCAGGTATGTTTGAAGGTAATGGTGAAGAAGGTTTAAAATGGTTGGTAAAAGCTAAAAAATTATATAATATATTATTAGCCACTGAAGTAGCTAACAAAGAACATATAAAATTAGCATTAAAATATAATATAGATATTTTATGGATAGGAGCAAGAAGTACTTGTAATCCTTTTACAATTCAAGAAATTTCAGATAGTTTAAAAAATAGTAATAAAATTATTTTAATTAAAAATCCTCTTAATTTAGATATTGATTTATGGAAAGGAGCAATAGAAAGATTAATAAGAAATAATATAAAAAATATAGGAATTATTCATAGAGGATTTACAATATATAAAAATTATAAATACAGAAATCAACCATGTTGGTTAGAGGTATTAAAATTAAAAGAAAAATATCCTAATATTCCTATTATATGTGATCCTTCACATATATCAGGTAATTCAAAATATATATATGAAATATCTAAAAAAGCTATTAATTATGGTTATGATGGTTTAATGATTGAAATTCATGATAATCCTAAAGAAGCTTTAAGTGATGCACAACAACAAATTACACCTAAAAAATTAACTGAAATATTAAGTAAAATATTATTAAATAAACCTATAATTAAAAAATATTTAAATTATTTAGATATATATAGAACTAATATTAATGAAATAGATGAAAATATTTTACATTTATTAAAAAATAGATTTTTATCATCTTATGAAATAGGAAAAATAAAAAATAAATATAAAATTGATATTTTACAAAAAAATATAATGTTAAAACAAAAAGAAAATTATAAAAATATAAGTAAAAAATTAAATTTAAATGAAAGATTAATACAAAAAATATTTGATAAAATACAAAAAGAATCTATTAAAATGCAATTAAAAAGTTAACTTAAACAGTTAACTTTTTAATTAATTAAAATTATTATTATAATATTTATTTATATTATCTTTTTCTAATTTTTCCCTTTTTTTTATTATTAATCTTTTATCGTATATTTTTTTCTTTTTTGATAAATAAATTTCTAATTTAGCATAACCATTATTAGAAAAAAATATTTTAGTTGGTATAATAGTAAAATTATTATTTTTTAATTTTTGTTTAATTCTATTTATTTCTCTTTTAGTTAATAATAATTTAATTTTTTTATTTTTATTATTTAATTTTTGTTTAAAATTAATTATATATATTTCATTATTATAAATTTTACAATAAGATTTATATAATTCAAAATTATTATTTCTAATTAATTTAATTTGTTTTCCGGTTAATACCATTCCAGCATTATATTTTTCTATTAAATAATATTCATAATAAGCTTTTTTATTAATTATATTCATTTTAATGAATGATCACGACAGGATTTGAACCTGTGACCGACTGCTTAGAAGGCAGTTGCTCTATCCATCTGAGCTACGTGACCATAATACTGATGATATCGGAGTGACAAGATTTGAACTTGTGATCTCCTGGTCCCAAACCAGGCGCGATAATCCAGACTACGCTACACCCCGTACGGAGAGTATGGGATTTGAACCCATGTAGCAAAAATACTGACAGTTTAGCAAACTGTTCCGTTTAACCACTCCGGCAACTCTCCCTTTATAATAATATAAATAAATATATTATTTAATATTAATAAGAGAAAAGAAAATATTTTGAGGTAAGTCAATTTTACCTATTTTACGCATTTTTTGTTTACCAATTTTTTGTTTATTTAATAATTTAATTTTTCTTGATATATCGCCTCCATAACATTTTGAAGTAACATCTTTTCTAAAAGGGGATATATCTTCTCTTACAATAATTTTATTATATATATAAGCTTGTATAGGTATTTTAAATTGTTTTTTAGGGATTAATTCTTTTAATTTTTTACATAATTTTTTAGCTTTTATAAAAGCTTTATCAATATGATCAAAAAATGAAAAACCATCAATTATAATATTATTAATATATATATCTACTTTAACAATATTAGATTTTTTATATCCAATAAATTTATAATTAATTGAAGAAAATCCTTTAGTAATAGATTTTAATTTATTATAAAAATCATATATTATCTCTGAGTATGGAATATAAAATTTTAATTTAATTCTTTTAAAAGATTTATATATTTGATTAATTAATATTCCTCTTTTATTTATACAATAAGATAATATATCTCCTATATATTTAGTATATGTTAATATGGTAATTTTTATATATGGTTCTTCAATATAATTAATATCATTTTTATTAGGATAATCTAATGGATTATTAATAATTTTTTTTTTTTTATTTTTTAATATAATTTTATATTTAACATTAGGAATTGTAGTAATAATTTTTATATTATATTCTCTTAATATTCTTTCTTTAATTATTTCAAAATGTAAAATTCCTAAAAAACCACATCTAAAACCAAAACCAAAAGAATTTGAAAACTCTTTAGAATAAGAAAATGAATAATCATTTAATTTTAATTTTTTAATTGCATTTTCTAAATTGTTGTAATCTTTGTTCTCTATAGGGAAAACACTAAGAAATACCATTGGTTTAAAGTTATTTATTTTTATTATTGATTTAGTTTTTATATCATGACTAGATACTATAGTATCTCCAATATTGATATCTTCTAAATTTTTAGTTTTATATATAAAATATCCTACATTTCCGGCATATATTTTATTATTATTTTTTTTATTTTGTAATAATCCTAAATTATCTATTTTTATTATTTTTTTATTATATAACAATTTTATTTCATCATTTTTTTTTAATATTCCGTTAAATATTCTTATATATACTTTTATACCTTTATAATTATCATAATATGAATCAATAATAAAAGCTTTTAATGGTAATTTAATATTTCCATTAGGTGAAGGGATTTTTTCTATTATTAATTTTATTAATTTTTCTATTCCTATTCCTTTTTTAGCACTTATATGTACTATATCTTTTTCTGAACATTTTAATAATTTTTTTACATCTTTTATTACATTATCATAATTTATATTTAAATCAATTTTATTTAATACTGGAATAATACATTTTTTATTTTTTATAGCAAAATTAAAATTAGATATAGTTTGCGCTTGAATATTTTTTGATATATCTATTAATAATAAAGCTCCTTCACATGCTAAAATTGATTTATATACTTCATATGAAAAATCTACATGTCCTGGAGTATCTATTAAATTTAAAATATATTTATTATTTTTATATTTATATTTTATTTGTACTATATGATTTTTTATTGTAATACCTTTTTCTATTTCTAACTCCATGTTATCTAATAATTTTTTTTTATCATTTTTAATTGTTTTGGTAAATTTTAATAATCTATAAGCTAAAGTACTTTTCCCATGATCTATATGGGCTATTATACAAAAATTTCTTATATTTTTCATTATTTTATTTCCTATAGTTTTATATGTTTTAAAATTATATAAAATTAAATATTTAATTTATAAAATATTTTAATTTTATATAATTTTATATAATTTTACATCATTCCTCCTGTATTAGGCATTTGAGGGTAATCGTAATCTTCTTTATCTTTTTTTATTTCTGTTATTACACATTCAGTTGTTAAAAACATACCTGCTACAGAAGAAGCATTTTCTAATGCTACTCTTGTAACTTTAGTAGGATCAATAATTCCTGAAGATAAAAGATTTTTATATTTTCCTATTTTAGCATCATATCCATAATCTTCTTTTCCTTCTAATACTTTTGCTACTACTACTGAACCTTCGGCCCCTGAATTAGCTACTATTTGTCTTAACGGTTCTTGTAATGCTCTTTTTATTATTTTAATACTAGTTTTTTCTTCATTATTATCTACTTTTAATTTTTCTAATACTTTTATAGAACGTAATAATGCTACTCCACCTCCTACTACTATTCCTTCTTCTACTGCAGCTCTTGTAGCATTTAAAGCATCTTCTACTCTATCTTTTTTTTCTTTCATTTCTACTTCTGAAGCGGCTCCTACATATAATACTGCTACTCCACCTGAAAGTTTTGCTAAACGTTCTTTTAATTTTTCTTTATCATATTCCGATGTACTTGTTATTATTTGTGAATTTATTTGTTTTATTCTCTCTTCTATTTTTATTTTATTTCCTAAACCATTTACTATAATAGTATTTTCTTTTTCTATAGTGGCTTTTTCGCATTTTCCTAAATATTCTTTTTTAAAATTCTCTATTTTATTTCCCTTTTCTTCTGATATTACTGTTCCTCCTGTTAATATTGCTATATCTTCTAACATTTCTTTTCTTCTATCTCCAAAACCTGGTGCTTTTACGGCTACTACTTTTAATGATATTTTATTTACTACAAGAGTTGCTAACGCTTCCCCTTCTACTTCTTCTGATATTATTAATAATGGTTTAGTTGATTGAGCTATATATTCTAAAATTGGCATTATCTCTTTCATAGAGTTAATTTTTTTATCACATAATAAAATGTATGGATTTTCTAATTCAGAAATCATTTTTTCAGTATTAGTTACAAAATAAGGTGATTGATAACCTCTATCAATTTGCATTCCTTCTACTACTTCTACTGTTGTTTCTATTCCTTTAGCTTCTTCTACTGTAATTACTCCATTTTTTCCTACTCTTTCAAATGATTTAGCAATTAATTCTCCTATTTCTTTATCATTATTAGCGGATATTGAAGCTACTTGTTTTATTTTTTCATTACCTACTTTTTTAGATATTTTTTTTAAATATTTTATTACTTCTTTTACTGCTTTATCTATACCTCTTTTTAAATCTATAGGATTAGCACCAGCTGCTACATTTTTTAAGCCTTCTCTAATTATTGATTGAGCTAATAAAGTTGCTGTTGTTGTACCATCTCCTGCTACCTCATTAGTTTTAGATGCTACTTCTTTTACCATTTGAGCTCCTAAATTTTCTATTGGATCTTCTAATTCTATTTCTTTTGCTACTGTAACTCCATCCTTAGTTACTTGTGGTCCTCCAAAAGATTTTTGTAAAATTACATTTCTACCCTTTGGACCTAAAGTGATTTTTACTGCATTAGCTAATATATCTACACCTTTTATTAATTTATATCTAGCCTCAAATTTTATATTTTTTGACATATTATTATATAATATATAATTTTATTCATTAATTAATATATTATTTGATTTTGTATTATTTATTTTCTACGTTATCACCGATTAATGTTGCAGAAGTATTATTAATTATTTTTACATTTACTAACTCTCCTATATTTTCGTTTGTTTTAGGAAATACTATAATTGAATTTTGTGAATTTCTTCCATACCAATAATTTTTATTTTTTTTTGATATTCCTTCAATTAATACTTCTTGTATAGAATTAATATTTTTTTTTAATCTATAATATGAATGTTTTCTTTGTAATCTTATTATTTCTTTTAATCTATATTTTTTAATTTTTATAGGTACATTATCTTTTAATATTTTATATGCGTAAGTTCCTTTTCTATGTGAATAACAAAACATATATCCAAAATCAAATTTTATATATTTCATTAAATTTAATGTATCTTTATGATCCTTATTAGTTTCACTACAAAATCCAGTAATTATATCATATGATAATGAACAATCAGGAATAATATTTTTTATTTTTTCCACTAAATTTATATATTCTAATCTAGTATATTTTCTTTTCATTAATTTTAAAATTCTATTACTACCTGATTGAAAAGGTAAATGTATACTTTTACATATATTATTATATTTTTTTATTATTTTTATAACCTCTATTGACATATCCTGAGGATTAGATGTAGAAAATCTTATTCTTATATTAGGTAATGATTTAGCAATCATTTCTAATAAATTTGTAAAATTAATTGATTTTTTTTTATTTATAATATTTTTTTTTATAAATGATTTTTTATTCCATAAATATGAATTTACATTTTGACCTAATAGTATTACTTCTTTATAACCTAAATCATATAATCTTTTACATTCATTTAATATTCTAATAGGACTTTTGTTTTTTTCTCTTCCTCTTGTAAATGGTACTACACAAAATGTACACATATTATCACATCCTCTTGAAATAGTTACAAATGATGATACTTTGTTATTACTATATAATTTATTAGGTATTATATCATTATAATTTTCATCATTAGATAAAATTACATTATAAGAATATCTATTATCATTTAATGATTTTATTATATTAGGTAATTGTCTATATTGATCAGGACCAATAATAAAATTTAACATATTTTTTTTAAAATAATATTTATAATCAATCCTATTAGCCATACAACCAATTAATCCTAATACTTTTTTTTTTTTAATAGAATTAAAAAATAATAATCTATTATATATTTTAGTTTCTGCTTTTTCTCTTATTGCACATGTATTAATTAATATTAAATCTGCTTTATATATATTATCTACATATATAAAATTATTATTAGTTAATATAGTAATTATCAATTCATTATCATATATATTCATTTGACATCCATAACTTTCTATATAGAAATATTTTATCATATTATTATTAAATAATTATAATAATTATCTACTATTTTTCTTAATTCATATACAAATAATTTTATATCTAATATACTATTATAAATACTATATGAAATTCTTATAGAAGTAGTAGTGTTTAATTCTTTTTTATTTAATATATTTTTTAATACATGTGATTTATTTTTTATATTACATGAACTTCCTTTAGAAATCATTATTCCTTTTAAATCTAACTTAATATGTAATAAATCATCTTTAATTGGTAATCTTATATTTAAAATATAAATAGAACTTTTTTTTAAATTATTTGATAATCCATTGAATTTTATATTATAAATATTTTTTTTTAATAATTTTATACATTTTATTTTTAATTTTTTTATCTTTTTTTTTTCTTTATTATAATTTTTATTATTTATTTCTAATGTTTTATATAATGATAAAATACTATATATATTTTCTGTTCCTGCTCTTATTCCTTTTTCTTGTAATCCACCAATAATAAATTTTTTTAACTTTATTTCTTTTTTTATATAAATAAATCCTATTCCAAAAGGCCCATAACATTTATGTGAACTTGCAGTTAAAAAATCACATAATATTTTTTTTAAATTTATTTTAAAATGACCTATATATTGTACACAATCAGAATGAAAATAAGCATTATATCTTTTACAAATTTCTCCTATTTTTTTTATATTATTTATATTTCCTATCTCATTATTAACATACATTATACTTACTAAAGTATTATTATTTTTTTTTAATATTTTTTTTAATTGTTTTAAATCTAAATTTCCTTTATTATCATTCTTTAAATAAAATTTTTTTATTTTTTTTTTAATATCTAATATTGTATTTAATACTGATAAATGTTCTAATTTTGATGATATTATATTTTTTATTTTAAATGTTTCTATTACTGATTTAATAATTAAATTATTTCCTTCAGTTCCACCAGAAGTAAAATATATTTCTGATGGATTACAATTTATTATTTTTGATATTTTTTCTCTTGATATTTCTATATATGATTTTGATTTTCTTCCATAATAATGAAATGAAGAAGGATTAGAAAAATATTTATAATCTAAATATTTTTTATAAATATTTATTACTTCATTTCTCATTCTACAATTAGAGGCACTATCTAAATAAATTAATTTATTTATCATTTTTATTATTTCCTGGATATCTTGGATAAGGTATTACATCTCTTATATTTTTCATTCCAGTTATTAATTGTACTAATCTATCAAATCCTACTCCAAATCCACTATGTAGTATATTTCCTAATTTTCTTAAATTTAAATACCAATTAATTTTATTTCTTTTTATTTTTTTTTCTTTTATACTTTTTAATAATTTTTTATATGAATCTTCTCTTTCTGAACCACCTATTATTTCCCCTATATAAGGAAATAATATATCAAACGATTTTGTTGTTATATTATCTTTGTTAATTTTCATATAAAAAGGTTTTATTGTTTTTGGCCAATTATATATTATTAATGGTATTTTTTTTTTAAATTTTTTTTTGAATAAAATTTTTTCATTTTTTGAATTAATATCCTCTCCCCATGAAATTTTATTTTTTTTATTTATTTTATTTAATATTTTAATTATTTTATTATAACTTATTATTATAAATTTATTTTTATAAATATTATATAAATTTTTTATTATTTTTTTATTATTATAATTTTCTAAAAATAATAATTCATCTTTACAATTTTTTAATATTTTTTTAATTAAATATTTAATAAAATTCTCTGATAATTTAATTATCTTTTTTAAATTATAAAACATTATTTCTGGTTCTATCATCCAAAATTCAGATAAATGTTTATTAGTATTAGAATTTTCTGCTCTAAATACTGGTCCAAAGGTATATACTTTACATAAACCTATCATAGCACTTTCAGCTTCTAATTGACCAGATACTGTTAAATTAGCTTTATCACCAAAAAAATCTTTTTTATAATTATAATATTTATTATGTATATCTAAAGTAGTTACTTTAAACATATTTCCTACTCCTTCAGTATCATTATAAGTAATAATAGGAGTATGAATGTAATAAAAATTTTTTTTATGAAAATAATTATGTGTAAATATAGATAAATTATGTCTAATTCTCATAATTGTTGAAAATATTTTAGTTCTAAATCTTAAATATTTTTGTTTTCTTAATGTATGTAAATTATGAAATTTATTTTGTAAAATACTATTATTAAAATAGTTTTTATTTATATTACCATATTTTTTTATATATAATGGTATAATTTCAACTTTATTATTTAATAATATTAATTTTCCAAATACTTTTAATGTAATTCCAATATTTATATTTTTTATTTTTTTTTTAAAGACTATTTGTATATTATTAATAGTTGAGCCATCATTAATATCTAAAAATAAATTATTTCTTAAATATTTAACCCAACCTTTAATCCAAAATTTTTTATTAATTAATTTTTTTTTATTATTTATAATATATTTTATAGTCAAATTTCTAATATATTTTTTTTTTTTATATTATAATAATCATTTATTTTTCTTATATTGTTATTTAAAATTTTTTGTATTAATAATTTTATATTATTTTTTTCATCATTTGAAAATTTTAAATTTTTTTTTAAATAATTATTATATTTATTTCTTATTTTTCTTAAATTAATTTTTATTTTTTCTAATTCTAATTTAATTTTTTTTATTAATTCTAATCTTTTTTCTTGTGTAAAAGAGGATATTCTAATTATTATATCATTATTTTTATTAAATATTGATCCTCCTAAATCACTATATAATAATTGTTTTTTTATTATTTTTATATTTTTTTTATCATATGGAGTAATTTTCAATGTTATTTTATTAATTACATTAATATTAGATAATTCATAAATATTGTACATTTTATTATTAATATTAATATTTATATTTTTTATAATATTAGTATTAATTTTTCCATAATGGATATTAGACAAATATTTAACAAAATATTTTATACTTTTATTAAATTCATTATTTATAGTTTTTATTATTTTTTCCTTTTCCATAATTATATTTTATTTATTATTGGTATATTTAATATTTTCATTGTATTATATAATATATTTAATATTATTTTACATATATTTAATCTTATATTTTTTTTATATTTATTATTTGATAAAACTTTATTTTTATTATAAAAATTATTAATTTTTTTTGATAATAAAAATATATAATTAATTAAAATTGATGTATCAAAATCTTTAGCTGATTTTTTTAATATTTCATGATATTTAATTATATCTATTATTATATCTTTTTCATTTCTTTTAATTAAATATTTATATATATATTTTTTTTTTATTAAAAATATTTTATTATTTTTATTTTTTTTAAATATTGAATATATTCTTACATATGTATAATGTATATATAATGATGTATTACCTGTTAAATTTAAAATATTTTTAAAATTAAAATTAATAATTTTATTATATTTAATTTTTAAAAATTGATATTTTATAGTAGATATTGATATATTTTTTAATATTTTTTTATTTTTTATATTACTAAATTTATTTTTTACATATTTATACATTATTGTTATTAAATTATCTATAAATATTATATTCTTTCCCTCCCTAGATTTTATTTTTTTTCCTAATATATTTACAGTATTATATGATAAATGATGGATATTTTTATTTTTAATTGGTAATTTTAATATTTTTATTATATTAAATAATACTTTAAAATGAAAACTTTGTTCATTTCCTACAACATATATTAATAAATATATTTTTTTATATTTTTTTAATCTGTATAATAAAGTCCCTATTTCTTGAGTTATATATAAAGAGGTTCCATCACTTCTTAATAATATTATTTTATATTTTTTATTTAATAAATAATATATATATTTATTTTTATCTATTAAAAATATTTTATTTTTTATTCCTTCTTTAATTTTATTTTTACCTAAAATATATGTTTTACTTTCATAAAGTGTTTCATTAAATTTAATATTTAATTTTTTATAAGTTTTTTTAAAACCTTTATAAACCCATGAATTTATTTTTTTCCATAATAAAATACTTTTTTTATTATTATTTTCCCATTTTATTAATTCATTTTTTACTTTTTTTAATAACTTAGATTTTTTTTTTGCTCTTATTTTATCTATTTTATATTTTTTTGATATTATATTTATTTCTTTTTTTAATTCTTTTTCAAATTTAAAATATAATTTACCTACAAAATGATCCCCTTTTATTTTATTTAAATTTGGTTTTAAGCAATTATAATATAATTTCCATGATATTATTGATTTACAAATATGAATTCCTCTATCATTAATAATTTGACTTTTAATTACTTTAAATCCTAGATATTTAAATATATTTGATAAAGTATTACCAATTAAAATATTTCTTAAATGGCCTATATGTAAAGGTTTATTTGAATTAGGAGAGGAATAATCTATTATAATAATTTTATTATTTTTTTTAATATTATATATTTTATATATATTATATTTATATATTAAAAATTTATTAATTATTTTTATATAATAATAATTGTTTAAATAAATATTTAAATAATTTTTTTTTATTTCATAATTTAAAATATATTTATTTATTTTACTTAATAAATTATCAATAATATCATAATTGTAAATATTATTTGATAATATAATAGTTATATCTCCATATTTATTATTTTTATTATATAAAATTTTAATTTTATCTTTTATATTATTTTTAATTTTATATTTATTATATATTTTTTTTATTTTATATATTAAATTTAACATATGACTTATATTTTAAATATTAATGAAAATAATAATTATATATTTTCTAATATTTCATATAACGGAAAATTGTTATATTTAATAAAAAAAACTTATAATTCAATTCATAAAAATATAAATAATTGTTTATTAAATTATAATTTTAATTTAAATAAATTAAATGCAGTATGTGTTAATTTAGGACCATCAATATATTATTTTAAAATAAGAAGTTTATTATCTACTGCCAAAGGGATATGTTTATCTTTAAATATACCATTAATAATTGTAAACGAATTTTTATTAATTAATAATAAAAAGTATTTTATTAAAAATTATAATAAAAATAAAATATTTTTTATATTTTTTTCATATAATAATAAACAAATAATATATATAAAAATTTATGATTTTAAATATTTTAAAATATTAAAAATAATTAATAATCTATATAAATTCATAAATAAAAATAAAAAATTTTTTTTTTTTTATAAATAAAAAATATAAAAAAATTATTAAATATAATTTATTAATTAATAATAATTTTTATTTTTATAAAATTAATTATTTAAATATTATTAATTTATCTTATTATTATTATAAAAAAAAAAAATATATAAATAATAAAAAGATTAATTTATGTGAACCTATATATATATAAATTATATTTAATATTTTAATATCTATTACATATGTATATAAAAGATATAATAAAATTACAAAAATCAAATAAAAAAAGAATTAAAAATAATTATATAATTGTTGAAGGTAATAGAGAAATTAAAATGGCATTAAAAGGAAATTTTAAAATATATAAAATTTTTATATGTAAAGAAATATTTAATAAAATTTATCATGATTATTGTATATTTAAACAATATATTATTTATATAAATAAAAAAAAATATAAAAAAATTTCTTATCGTAATAAAACAGAAGGTATATTAGGAGTATTTAAAAAAAAAAATAATTATTCTTTAAAAGAATTTAAAAAATATATTAAAAATAAAAACAATAATAGTATTGTTTTAATAATAGATAATATTGAAAAACCTGGTAATATAGGATCTATTATTAGAACCGTAGAAGCTACAAATATTATAAATTTTATTATTTTTATAAATAAAAAAGATATATATAATCCAAATATAATAAGATCAAGTTTAGGGTGTATATTTATTGTTCCTATTTTAATATTAAATTTTAATGATTTTAAAAAATATATTATTAATAATTATTATATATTAGGAACCTCAATATATAAAAAAAATAATTTATGTTTATATCAGAATAATATAAATATTTATAATAAAGATATAGGGATTATTTTGGGTAATGAACATAATGGAATTTCTAAAATTTTTAAAAAATATATAAAAAATTATATACATATTCCTATGTATGGTGAAATAAATTCATTAAATGTTAGTAATTCTTTCGCCATTATAATATATGAAATATTAAGAATTAAATTATTTAATATTAAAATTTAATATTAATTTTAATTGTTCTTTTTTTTTTATTTTCTTTAATTTCTTTATAAGCAATATTAATAAATATTTTTTCACATATATTTTTTAATCCTCTAGCACCTAAACGTAATTTTATACATTTATTAACTATATAATTTAAAAAAGATTTATATATTTTAATATTTATATTATCTATTTTAAATAATTCTATATATTGTTTAATTAATGAATTTTTAGGTTTTATAAGTATTTTTTTTAAATTTTTTTTATTTAGTTTATCTAAAGTTATAATAATTGGTAATCTACCTATTATTTCAGGGATTAAACCAAAATTTTGTAAATCTTTTGTATTAATATATTTAAAAATTTCTTTTTTTTTATTTTTTTTAATTAAATTTTCATACCCTATTTTGTTAACATTAATTCTATTATTTATTATATTTTTAATTCCTTCAAATGTACCTCCTACAATAAATAAAATATTATCAGTTTTAATAGGTATCATTGTTTGTTCCGGATGTTTTCTTCCTATATAAGGAGAAATATAAACTATAGAATTTTCAAATAATTTTAATAATGATTGTTGTACACCTTCCCCTGATACATCTCTAGTAATTGAAGGATTTTTACTTTTTCTTGATAATTTATCAAATTCATCTATATATACTATTCCTATTTCAGCTAATTTAATATTATAATTTGATACTTGTAATAATCTAGTTAAAATACTTTCAACATCTTCTCCTACATACCCTGCTTCAGTAAATACAGTAGCATCTACCATTACAAATGGGACTTTTAATATTTTTGATATTGTTTTAGCTATTAAAGTTTTTCCAGTTCCTGTATCTCCTATTATTAAAATATTTGATTTTTCAAATTCAATTTTATTATTTTTATATAATATTTTTTTATAATGATTATAAATAGTTACTGATAATACTTTTTTAGCATAATTTTGGCCAACTATATATTTATCTAATATTTTTTTTATATTTTTAGGACTTTTTAATTTCTTTAACATTATTATATAATATTTTATCAATCATTCCATAATGTTTTGCTTTTTCGGAATCCATCCAATAATCTCTATCTGCGTCTTTTTCTATTTTTTCTAATGTATTATTTGTATGTAAAGATATTATACTATATAATTCTTTTTTTATTTTTTTTATTTCTTTTACTTTAATTTCTATATCTGATTCTTGTCCATTTAAATTTTTAATAATTGGTTGATGAATCATAATTCTAGAATGTCTTAAACAATATCTTTTTCCTTTTTTTCCTGAACATAATAATATAGCTGCTATAGATGCTGCTATACCTACACAAGTAGTAGATATATCTGAATTTATTATTTGCATTGTATCATATATTCCTAATCCAGAATATACATCGCCACCTGGAGAATTTATATATATTTTAATTGTTTTATTATTTATTGAATCTAAATATAATAATTGAGATTGGATCATATTAGCCATTTCACTATTAATTTCAGTACCTATAAATATTATTCTTTCATTTAAAAGTTTAGTTAATATATCATTCATATATATATAATATGAATAATAATAAAATAAAAAATATTTTTTTAAATTATTTTAAAAAAAAAAAACATAAAATATTTAAATCGTTATCTATAATTAATAAAAATAAAAAATATTCTAATTTAATGTTTATTAATTCTGGAATTAATCAATTTTTAGAATATTTTTTAAATAAAAAAAAACCTAAATATTTAAAAATAGCTAATATTCAAAAATGTATTAGAATAACTGGTAAAAATAATGATTTAAATATAGTCGGTTATGATAATTATCATCACACTATGTTTGAAATGTTAGGTAATTGGTCATTGGGGGAATATTCCCAAAATACTGCAATTAAATTGGCATGGGAATTAATAACTAAAAAATATAAAATATCTAAAAATAATATTTATGTAACTATTTTTAAAGGTGATAAAAAAAATAAATTAAATTTTGATAAAAAATCTTATAATATATGGAAAAAATTAATTAATAAAAAAAATATTTTATTTTTTGGTTTTAAACATAATTTTTGGAAAATAGACAATTTTAATTTATGTGGGCCTTCATCAGAAATCCATATTGATATAAGAAATAAAAAAAATAAAAAAAATAAAAATGGTAGATACTTAGTAAATAAAAATAATAATTATGTAATAGAATTATGGAATATTGTTAATATAAAATATATTATTAAAAATAATAAAATATTAAAAAATAAATATTTATTATCTAATAATTATATAGATACTGGAATGGGTTTAGAAAGATTATGTATGATTTTACAAAATAAAAAATCTACTTATGAAACTGATATTTTTTTTCCTATTATTAAAAAAATTGAAAATATTTTATGTATTAAATATGGTAAAAATAAAAAAATTGATATAGTTATTAAAATTATATCTGATCATATTAGAACAATTTTTTTTTCTATGTTAGATGGAGTAATTCCTAATAATAAAAAAGAAGGATATATTATTAGAAAATTAATTAGAAGATCTTTAATTTATTCTTATAAATTTTTAAATATTAAAAAACCATTTTTATTTAAAATAATACCTATTTTTAATAATAAAAATAAAAATATTATTAAACTTCTAAAACAAGAAGAATTAAATTATTTTTTTATTTTAAAAAAAAATATTCGTATAGTTAAAAATTTTATTAAAGATAAAATTATTAATTCTAATTTAAAATTAATTGACAATAAATTAATTTTATTTCTTTATGAAACATATGGATTATATTATTTTATTATAAAAAAAATAGCTAACAAATATAATTTAAAAATTGTTAATACTAAATTAATTGAAATTTAAAAAAATGGGCAGTACTTACTTTACCAATTTTTTCAAATTAGTATCATCAGTTATAATAATTTTAACTTCTCTGTTCGGAATGGTAAGAGGTGATTATTATTATTTTTACCACCCATTTTTTTATTTTTTTTATTTTTAATATTTTTTATAAAAGTTTTTATTTAAATTTAATAGCAAATTAAAATCTTATTAATATAAATCAAAGTTTACGGATAATTAGTACTATTCAGCTTAAAATATTACTATTTGTACACTTCTAGCCTATCAAAGTTGTAATCTTCAACTATCCTTAAAAGAAGTTTAATCTTGTGGTAAGTTTCGCACTTTATATGCTTTCAGTGCTTCTCTTTTACGAGCTTAGCTACTCAGCTATGCACTTGGTAGTACAACTGATGCACCATAGGCTCGCCCAATTCGGTCCTCTCGTACTAGAATTAGATCCACTTCAAACTTCTTACGCTCGCAATAGATAGAGACCGAACTGTCTCACGACGTTCTGAACCCAGCTCGCGTGCCACTTTAATGGGCGAACAGCCCAACCCTTGGGACCTTCTACAGCCCCAGGATGTGACGAGCCGACATCGAGGTGCCGAACCTCCCCGTCGATATGAGCTCTTGGGGGAGACTAGCCTGTTATCCCCGGAGTACCTTTTATTCTTTGAGCGATGGCCTTACCATACAGAACCACCGGATCACTATGCCCTACTTTCGTATCTGTTCGATTTGTATATCTTACAGTTAAGCGCTTTTATGCCATTATACTCTACACACGATTACCATACGTGTGAAAGCACCTTGAAGCACGTATACTTTTTAGGAGGCGACCACCCCAGTCAAACTACCTACCACGCATTGTCCTAATTATTTTATTAATTAGTTAGATATTTAATAAACAATGGGTGGTATTTCACTTTTGACTCCACATTACCTAGCGATAATGCTTCATAGTCTCCCACCTATTCTACACATTATTAATTAAAAATCAATACGAAGCTATAGTAAAGGTTCACAGGGTCTTTTCGTCCCATTGCGAGTAATCGGTATCTTCACCGATATTACAATTTCACCGAGCTCACAGCAGAGACAGTATTCAGATCGTTACACCATTCGTGCAGGTCGGAACTTACCCGACAAGGAATTTCGCTACCTTAGGACCGTTATAGTTACGGCCGCCGTTTACTGGGGCTTCAATCAAAAGCTTTATATAATAAATTATATTAACTCTCTCATTTAACCTTCCAGCACCGGGCAGGTGTCAGACCCTATACATCATCTTTCGATTTTAGCAGAGTCCTGTGTTTTTGATAAACAGTCGTCTGAATCATTTTACTGAGACCATAATATATAATATTATGGTAACTTTTCTCCCGAAGTTACAAGTTTATTTTGCCTAGTTCCTTAGCTGTGAATCACTCGAGCACCTTAGGATTCTCTCCTCAACTACCTGTGTCGGTTTTGGTACGAGTTATTTATTATTTAATTTAGAGACTTTTCTTGGAAGTTATTACCTATATTATCTATTTAATAGTACTATCATATTTCGGAAAATAATATGCATTTTACTATATTATTTATTCCTTTATATTTCAACGTAACAATCCATTATTACGCAATAGTTTCACTACTTCGTCCTCCCATCATTATTATAATAAATAAGTATCGGAATATTAACCGATTATCCATCAACTACACCTTTCGGTATCATTTTAGGACCCGACTAACCCTCAGTTGATTAACATTGCTGAGGAAACCTTAGTTTTTCGGTGTATAGGTTTTTCACCTATATTATCGTTACTTATACCTACATTTTCTTTTGTAAGTTCTCCATTATATTTCACAATATAACTTCTATGAATTTACAATGCTCTCCTACCGTATATTATATATATTAATAATTATTATTAATTTATAAAATATACCCATAGTTTCGGTAATATACTTATGCCCGTTTATTATCCGCGCTTAATTTCTAGACTAGTGAGCTGTTACGCACTCTTTAAATGATAGCTGCTTCCAAGCTAACATCCTAGTTGTATAAGATATTAAACTTCGTTATAACAACTTAGTATATATTTTGGGACCTTAACTGATGGTCTGGGTTGTTTCCCTTTTGAATATGGATCTTAGCACCCATATCCTCACTACTATGATAAATATTATAGTATTCGGAGTTTATTAAGATTCGGTAAGTTTTTAAACACCCTCCTCAAATTAGTAGCTCTACCTCTATAATACTATTAACATAATGCTGCACCTAAATGCATTTCGGAGAGTACGAGCTATCTCCGAGTTTGATTAGCCTTTCACTCCTATCCACAAATCATCCGAAGATTTTTCAACATCTACCAGTTCGGTCCTCCACTATATTTTATTATAGCTTCAACCTGTTCATGGATAGATCACTCGGTTTCGCGTCTAATTCTACTGACTATTTCGCTCTTTTAAAACTCGCTTTCGCTATGGCTACACAACATAATTGCTTAACCTCGCCAGTAAAATTAACTCGTAGGTTCATTATGCAAAAGGCAAGACGTCACTTCATTATTAGAAGCTCCGACTGATTGTTTGCATATAATTTCAGGATCTATTTCATATTTATTTTCTAAATTCTTTTCACCTTTCCCTCACGGTACTTGTTCACTATCGGTTTCTGAGTAGTATTTAGTCTTACCAGATGGGCCTGGCTAATTCAAACAAGATTTCACGTGTCTCGTTTTACTTAGGTAATTATTTCTTTTATTTAAAATATTTAATGTACTGGACTATCACCATCTTTGGTATATTTTTCCAAATATTTCTAATATACTTTAAACTAATGTTATTAATAATCCCTCTAACCCTATAATTAATATAGTTTAGACTGTTTTGCTTTCGCTCGCCACTACTTACAAAATCACTATTTGTTTTATTTTCCTCTGATTACTAAGATGTTTCAGTTCATCAGGTTAGCTTTATTTTTATAAATAAAAATAATATTATATTTTTGATATAATAGGTTACCCCATTCGGAAATTTGCGAATTAACTTTATCTTCCAAATACTCGCAACTTATCGCAGTTTATCACGTCCTTCATCGCCTCTCAGAACCAAGGCATCCATTATATGCATTAATAGTAACTTTTATTTTTATATTTTTAATCCTAATTTACTATTATTTTTAAATGGAACTTTTATAAAAAATATCAAATAACAAAATTCTTATGGAGAATATCGGATTTGAACCGATTACCTCCTGTATGCAAAACAGGTGCTCTACCAATTAAGCTAATTCCCCCTTTTTACTTTTATTAATTTTAATAGTCTCGCGTGGAATTGAACCACGGACCTCTACATTATCAGTGTAGCGCTCTTACCTACTGAGCTACGAGACTTTTTTATTCTTAATAAAAGTCTCTCTTATTTTTAATATAATTTTTTTTTATTATAAAATTTTTTTTAAATAAATACAGTTTATTTCCAACCACATCTTCCGATACGGTTACCTTGTTACGACTTAGCCCTAGTTATTAATYTTACTCTAATTAATACTTTTTACARTWWTTAACTTCAAATAATATTAACTTCCATGGCTTGACGGGCGGTGTGTACAAGACCCGAGWACTTATTCACCGCGTCATTGCTGATACGCGATTACTAGCGATTCCATCTTCATAAAGTCGAGTTACAGACTTCAATCCGAACTGAGATTGATTTTTTAGATTCGCTCYTAGTYACCTAWTTGCWACTCTTTGTATCAACCATTGTAGCACGTGTGTTGCCCAAGATATAAGAGCCATGATGATTTGACGTCATCCTCTCCTTCCTCTTAACTTACGTTAGCTGTCTCATTAGATTCCTCAGCATTATCTGTTAGCAACTAATGATAAGGGTTGCGCTCGTTAAAGGACTTAACCTTACACCTCACGGCACGAGCTGACGACAACCATGCAGCATCTTGTGTAACGTCCGTAGACTAATTTATTTCTAAATTATTCGTTACACATTTAAATCTTGGTAAGATTTCTCGCGTATTATCGAATTAAACCACATGCTCCACCGCTTGTGCGGATCCCCGTCAATTCCTTTGAGTTTCAATCTTGCGATCGTACTCCCCAGGTGGATCACTTATCACTTTCGCTTAATTACTGAATTATTTAAAATCCAACAATTAGTGATCATCGTTTACGGCGTGGACTACCAGGGTATCTAATCCTGTTTGCTCCCCACGCTTTCGTGCCTCAATGTCAGAATAAATATTAGTAATCTGCCTTCGCCTTTGGTGTTCCATGTGATATCTATGCATTTTACCGCTACTCCACATATTCCAATTACTTCATATTATCTCTAGATTTTTAGTATTAATAACATTTTTATAATTAAGTTATAAACTTTCATTATTAACTTAAAAATCCACCTACGCACCCTTTAAACCCAATTATTCCGGATAACGCTTGCATCCTCTGTCTTACCGCGGCTGCTGGCACAGAGTTTGCCGATACTTATTCGTATAACATTCAATATATTTTACTTTTAATAAAATTTTTTATTATTATACAAAAGTAGTTTACAACCCATAGGCCTTCATCCTACACGCGAAATAGCTGGTTCAGAGTTGCCTCCATTGACCAATATTCCTCACTGCTGCCTTCCGTAGAAGTTTGGTCCGTGTTCCAGTACCAATGTGGGGGTACACCCTCTCAGGCCCCCTACTGATCTTTGTCTTGGTAAGCCATTACCTTACCAACTAACTAATCAGACATATGCTTATATATTGTCATTCATTTATATATTTAATAAATTAAACATATAAAAAAACTTTCACAATAAATCCTAGTAATTTATTGCATTATAAAGTATTACTCTTAAATTAATAAGACTATTCTTCAACAATATGTAAATTACATATGTTTTACTCACCCGTTCGCCGGTCGTTATAAAATAAATATTATTTANTCTATATTACCCCTCGACTTGCATGTGTAAAGCTAATCGCTAGCGTTTATCCTGAGCCAGGATCAAACTCTTTATAATTAAATATTAGAAATAATAAAATTTCTAATATTTTATTTTTAACTTATTAATTTTCAATTAACAAATTTATTCTTATTAATATTATATATATTTTTATTTAAATATCCAAATCCAAATGACATTTTATCCTATTAAATTTAATATTCCTAAATATTGTTTAAATATTTTTCCAACTTTTGGTCATGATAATTGTAAACTTCTTGTTTTTGATAAAAAAAAAAAAAAATTATATCATAAAAATATAAACTATTTAATTGATCATTTTAAATATAAAGATATAATTATAAGAAATAACACTAAAGTTTTACCTTGTAAATTAACTGGTTATAAAAATAAATCTAAAATTTCTTTAATTTTATTAAAAGCTATTGATAAATCTAATAATATTTGGGAAACTTTAATTAACAATGCTAGAAAAATAAGAATTGGTAATACTATTAATTTCTTTTATTATAATTATAATAATAATAAACAAATTATTTCTTCTAATATATTAGAAAATACTTCTTCTAGAGGTAGACTTATAAAAATTTTAAATATTGATTATAAAACTTTTATTAAAAAATTAAATTTAATTGGTAATCTTATATTACCTAAAATTTTTAATTTTATTAATTTATTTAAAAATTTTACTTATTATCAAAATTTTTACGCTAAAAAGGAAGGCGCTTTATTTATACCTACCTCTGGTATTCAATTTTCTAAACAATTTTTTCTTAAATTAAAATATAATTTTGTAAAAATATTAGATATTACTAATCATTTTAATTATTATTTATACAATTTATTAAATTTAAATGATTTTAATAAATTTCTATATAATCCTGAATTTATACATATTTCTTCTTATAATGTTCATTATATTTTAAAGGCATTAATTAATAATTCTAATATTTGTGCTATTGGTTTAAATACATATCAAACTATAGAATCATGTCAGAAATTTATTATTAATAATAAACATTTTAAAGGTTATTTTAATAATTTTATTGATCTACCTAATAAAAATAAATCTTATATTATTAATAATTTATTAACTTTTTTCCCTTATCCTAATACTTATTATTTTCATTTATTAGCTGATTATTGTGGATATAATAATATTATTCATATTTATAATGAAGCTATTAAATATAAATATTGTTTATTTAATTATGGTGATTTATTATTTATTAAAATATAATATTATTTATGAAAATTAATTATAGATTAATAGTATTTCAAGATATTAATAATAAAAAATATTTCTTCTGTAAATCTACTTTAAATACTAAACATAAAATTAAAATTAATAATAAATCCTATGATTTATATAAAATGGAAATTTCTAGATTTTCTCATCCTTTTTATATAGGACACAGAACACATAATAAAATAACTGGTAGAATTGATAAATTTAATAAAAAATACAATTATTAATAATTTTCTATTTTAAATTTACTATTACTTTTAATATTTAAATCATCATAAATTTTATAATAATCTTTTAAATATCCTACCAATGCTATCATTGCTCCATTATCTCTTATATATTTTTTTTTTTTTAAATAAAATAAATTTATTTTATTTTCCTCACTATATTTTTTTATTTTTTTTATTAAATATGTATTACATGATACTCCACCACATATTAATAATGTTCTTATCTTCGTTTTTTTTATTAATTTATCTATTTTTTCTATTAATATTTTATAAATAGTTATATGAAATGATTTTGATATATTTTTTATATTATTTTTTATATATTCTTTTTTTTTATTTTTTATAAAATTAAATAAATATGTTTTTAAACCACTAAAACTAAAATTATAATTTTTTACTCTAGGTATAGGAAATTTATATTTATTTTTTCCTTTTTTACAATATTTATTTAACATCTCCGCTCCATCACAATAATTAAATCCTAATTTATTCGATATTTTATCTATTAAATCACCTAACGAATCATCTAATGTTTCCCCTATTATTTTTATTTTAAAAAAATCCTTTACTATTAATAATTTAGTATGTCCTCCACTTATACTTAAACATATATAAGGAAATTTTGGATATTTTTTATTTTTTAAAAATATTGATAATATATGAGCTTGTACGTGATTTACCCCAAATAATGGTATATTTAACGCTAAAGCCATTGATTTTGCAAAAAATTCCCCTATTATTAAACTATTTATTAATCCTGGACCACATGTAAAAGCTATTCCATTTATTAAATTATTATTTTTTATTTTAGACTTTCTAATTGCTATATTTACTACATTATATATATTTTTTAAATGATAATTAGATGCTATATTAGGTATTACTCCATTATATTTATTATGTATTTTTTGAACTTTTATAATATTTGATAATACTCTATTTCCCTTTATTATTGATGCAGATGTATCATCAAAAGATGTGTCAATTCCTAATATTATCTTTTTTTTTTTAAATATTTTTTTTATCATTTTTATTATTATGAATAATATTATAAAATTATTTAAAGATTTAAAATGGAGAAAATTAATATTAAATAAAACTAATAATATTATTAAATACTTTATTAAAAATAATAATATTATTTTATATATTGGTTTTGATCCTACTTATGATTCTTTACATATTGGTCATTTATTACCAATATCTATTATTTATCGTTATTATAAAATTTATAAATTTAATTTAATATTAATTGGTGAATTTACTGCTAAAATTAATTTAAATAAAAATAAAATTAAATTAATAAAAAAAAATATTAAAAATATTAAAAAACAAATATATAATTTATTAAATATTAAAAATATTAAAATTATTAATAATAATAAATGGTTAAATAAACTTAATTTATATAATTTTTTAAAAAAAATATGTAAATATATAAATTTAAATTTTATGTTAAAAAAAAAAATAATTTATAATAAATTAAATAATAATAATAATATTAAAATTACAAAATTTTTATATCAATTATTACAAGGTTATGATTATTATTATTTATATAAAAAATATAAATGTAATTTACAAATTGGTGGATCTGATCAATGGAGTAATATATTAACTGGAATAAAAATAATAAAAAAAAAATATAATAAAAATGTTCATGGATTTACATTTCCTTTATTATTAAATAATAATAATATAAAATTTAGTAAAAGTAATAAAAAAAATAATAATATTTGGTTAAATAAAAAATATACTTCAGTTTATTACTTTTATCAATACTTTATTAATTTATCAGATAAAAATTGTATTAAATATATTAAATATTTTTCTTTTAAAAAAAAAAAAATAATTAAACAAATTATTTCTAATCATATTAAAAATCCTGAAAAAAAAATATTACAAAATAAAATTGCTAAAGAAATTACTCAATGGGTACACAATAAAAAAAATTATAAAATATCAATTATTATTTCAAAAATATTATTTAATAATAAATTTAATATTAAATTAATTAATAAATATATTAATATTATTAAAAATAATATTAAAACTTATAATTATTATTATAATAAAATAAAAAATATATATATTTTTAATTTTATTAAAAACAAAATATTTTTTAATTCTAATTCAGAATATAAAAAATTTATTAATAATAATGGTTTATTTTTAATTAATGGATTAAAAATAAATAATAATTTAATTACTAATTTTAATAATTTAATTAAAAATAAATATTTAATTATTCAAAAAGGTAAAAAAATACATTTTTTAATTAAATTAATTAAAAATTTAAATGAATAATTTTATTACTAATATTATTGATAATGATATAAAAAACGGATTATCTATTAAAAATATTAAATTTAGATTTCCTCCTGAACCTAATGGTTTTTTACATTTAGGACATATTAAATCTTTATATATAAATTTTACTTTAGCTAAAAAATATAATGCTAAAATTAATTTAAGATTTGAAGATACTAATCCTAATAATATTAATATTAAATATATTAATCAAATTATTAAAAATATTAAATGGTTAGGTTTTAAATATACTAAAATTACTTATATATCTAATTATTTTAATATTTTATATAAATGGGCTAAACAATTAATAATTAAAAAAAAAGCTTATATACAAAAAATATATAATAATAAAATATATAATATAAAAAATATTGAAAATAATTTATTTCTTTTTAAAAATATGAAAAATGGTAAATATAAAGAAAATTCTTATATATTAAGAGCTAAAATAAATAATAATTCACCTAATTTTTATTTAAAAGATCCTATAATGTATAGAATTATTAATAAAAAACATTTATTTACTAAAGATAAATGGTGTATTTACCCTACTTATGATTGGGCACATGGACAATCAGATTATATAGAAAAAATTTCACATTCTTTATGTTCTATTGAATTTCAACACCATAAACCCTTATATGATTGGTATATTAATAAAATATATAATAAAAATTTTAATATAATAAAGCCTAAACAAATTGAATTTTCTAGATTAAATATATCTAATACTATTACTAGTAAAAGACAAATTAATATTCTAAAAAAAACAAAAATTATTAATAATTTATGTGATCCTAGATTATGTACTATTACTTCATTTAAAAAAAAAGGTTATGATGCTAAATATATTATTAATTTTATTAAAAATATAGGATATTCTAAAAGAAATAATAATATAAATATAAAAAAATTAGAATTATATATTAAAAAAAAAATAATTAATAAATCACCTAAATTATTAGTTATATTAAATCCAATTAAATTAACAATTATTAACTTTCCTAAAAACTCAATTGAATGGATTTATATAAATAATAAAAATTATTATCCTAAATATAAAATTATTCCTTTTACTAAAACTATATACATAGATAAAAACGATTTTAAAGATATTTATGATAAAAATTTTTTTAGATTATCATTAAATAATTATGTAAGACTTAAATATTCTTATATTATAAAAATATTTAAAATTGTTAAAATTAATAATAATATAAAAAAAATATATTGTAAAATATATAATACTATTAAAAATAATAAAATTAAAAGTACTATTCAATGGGTTTCTGTTAAATATAATACTAAAATTAATATTACTTTATATAATTATATTTATTTTAAAAATAATAATATTATTAATAAAAATTCTTTAAATTCTATTAACGTATATGGAGATATATCTATTAATAATATTAATTTATATAATATTTATCAATTTCACAGAATAGGATTTTTTTATTTTTTTAAAAAAAAAAATAATATATTTTATTTTAAAAAATTATTTTTTTTAAATCCTTAATATTAATTAACTTTTATAAATACATTTATTTATTTATAATTTTATATATTTTATTATTTTTAAATACTTTAAAAGGTACATAAGTAGTACATATATTACCTTTTTTTATTTTATTTTTTATTTCTTTATTTTCATTTTTTAATAATTTTATTTCTATTTCTTTTACCCCCAAATTATTACCTATAATTAATATTTTATCTTTTTTTTTTATATTATTAGATTTTACTTCAATTTCCATTATTTTTTTTTTATTATAATATTTTTTTACAAATCCTATAAATATTTTTTTTTTTATTGCTTTTGAACCATAACAATTATTCCATTGTCCTATTTTTTCCCCTAAATAATATCCACTCCAAAAACCACGATTATATACTTTTTTTAATTCATTTATCCATCTTAATATTTTTTCTTTATTATAAGTTTTATTATATATAGATTTTATAGCTTCTTTATAATATTTAGTACATTTACTTATATATTCTGGTGATTTATTTCTTCCTTCTATTTTTAATATACTTACCCCTGAATCAATTATTTTATCTAAAAAATTTATTGTACACAAATCCTTAGAAGACATTATATATTCATTATCTACTTCCAATTCTATATTTGAATCTTTATCTTTTACTAAATATTTTCTTCTACAATTTTGTTTACATACTCCTCTATTTGCTGATGAATTATATGTATGTAAACTTAAATAACATTTTCCTGATATTGCCATACATAAAGACCCATGACAAAATATTTCTATTTTTATTTTTTTTTTTGAAAATCCTTTTAAATTATATATATTTATCTTATTAGTTATATATTTTATTTGATTCAAATTTAATTCTCTACTTAATACAAATACATCTGAATATTTTGAATAAAATTTTAATGATTCAAAATTAGTTATATTTAATTGAGTAGAAATATGAATTGGTAATTTTAATTTATTAGAATATTTTATAACGAAACTATCCATTGCTATTATTGCATCTATTTTATATTCTTTTGCTTCATATAAAATTCTTTTTACCATATTGATATCATGATCATATATTATAGTATTTAATGTTAAATATTTTCTTATTCTTTTTTTTTTACATATTTCATTTATTTTTTTAATATCTTTTATAGTAAAATTAATTTTACTAGCTCTCATATTTAATTGTTCTATACCATAATAAATTGAATCAGCTCCTGATTCTATAGCGGCATATAAACTATCATAATTACCAACTGGTGATAATAATTCTATTTTTTTCATTATTATATTTTTAATATATTATTAATATATTATTAAATTAATTTTCCTCAATAGCTCATCAGGTAGAGCATCTGACTGTTAATCAGAAGGTAGCTGGTTCGAATCCAGCTTGAGGAGTATTATGTTAAAATTTAAAAAAATTATAATTTTAGATAAATTATTAATAAAATATAATTATACTTTATTATATTATTTAAACATAAATAATAAATTATTATTATTAAATAATTATATTAATAAATATTTTATATTTAAATTTTTAAATAATAATTGTTTATTATGTAAAAAAAAAATATTTTTAGAAATGGATATTGTAAAAACTGTTATTTTATCAAAATATTTAATATTAAAATATTTAATCCTATTTTATGTTCATCAAATAATAATAATAAAATTAATAATTTCGAATTTAAAAAACATATAGTTTATTTATCATTTACAAGTAATTTTAAAATAGGTGTAACTATAAAATCAAATTTTATCAATAGATTAATGGATCAAGGAGCAATTAAAGCTATTATAATTGCTTATACTCCTAATAGATATATAGCTGGTGTAATAGAAAAAATAGTAAAACAATATATATCGGATAAAACTAATTTCAGAATAATGTTAACTAATAAATTTAAAAAAAAAATTAATATTTTAAAAATTAAAAAAAAAATTATTAATATTTTAATTAAAACTAATTATTATAAATACATTATTAATAATAATAAAATATTTTATTTTAACTATCCAATTATTAAATATCCAAAAATTATTAAAATAATAAAATTAAATAAAATTAAAAATATTACTCTTAAATTAAAAGGTATAAAAGGCCAATATTTAATATTTAACAATAATTATGTTTTAAATATTATTAATCATATTGGTTTTATTTTTAATTTATATATTTATTAATAATTTTAATTATATTATTATTAATTAATAATTCATTATATTAATTATTAATATTGCGGAGTAGAGCAGGCTGGTAGCTCGTCGGGCTCATAACCCGAAGGTCACAGGTTCGAATCCTGTCTCCGCTATTTTTTATTTGTTTAATGTTTATTAATATTATTACTTTATTTCCACAATTTTGGATAAATTTTTTATCTTATCCAATTATTAAAAAAGCTATAAAAAAAAAAATTTTAAAATTTAAAATACATAATTTAAAAAATTATGTTATAGGTAATAAAATTGATGATTATCCATATGGTGGAGGACATGGAATGATCCTAAAAATTGAACCTATATATAATTGTATTAATAAATTAAATATTAATTTTAATGAAATTATTTTTTTAACTCCTGATGCTAAATTATTTAATCAACAAATAGCTATAAAATTATCTAAATTAAATAATATATTATTTATTTGTGGACATTATAAAGGAATTGATCAAAGAATTAGAGATTTTATAATTACAAAAGAATATTCAATTGGTAATTATGTATTATCAAATGGAGAAATCTCTACTTTAGTAGTAATTGATTCAATAATTAGATTAATTCCTGGTGTATTGGGTAATATAAAATCTGCATTTACTGATTCATTTTATAAAAATAATTATGATTATGAATATCCTTTATATACTAGACCATATAAATTTAAAAATATGAAAGTACCTAATATATTATTATCAGGTAATCATAAAAATATTATAAAATGGAGAAAATTAAACCAATTTATAAAAAAAATAAAATATTTATAAGGCACTAAGTAGATTCGAACTACTGTAAAAGGTTTTGCAGACCCTTGCCTAACCTCTCGGCCATAGTGCCATTATTAATTTATTTTTATTATTAATATATGAAAAATAAATTTAATAAAATTATTAGAGTAAGATTTGCCCCTAGTCCAACAGGCCCATTACACATTGGAGGTTTAAGAACAGCTTTATATAATTATATATATGCTAAAAAAAATAATGGAAAATTTATATTAAGAATTGATGATACTGATAAAAAAAGATTTATAAAAAATTCTATTAATTATTTAATAGATTCATTAAAATGGTGTAATATAAATTATGATGAAGGTTATGGAAAGAAAGGAAAATATAAACCTTATATTCAATCTAAACGTTTAAAAATATATAAAAAATATATAAATAAATTAATTAAAAATAAATTAGCTTATTACGCTTTTGATAAAAAAAACAAATTAAAATTATATAAAAAAAAATATAAAAATTTTATTTATAATAGTTTAACTAGAAAAAATTTGAATAATTCATTAAATATTAATAATAAAAAACTAACTAAATTAATTAAAAAAAATAAATATGTAATTAGATTAAAAACACCTTATAATAAACAAATTACATTTTATGATAAAATCTATGGAAAAATTACTATTAATTCTAATCAATTAGATGATAAAATTATTTATAGATCTAATAAAACTCCTACTTATCATTTTGCTAACGTTATAGATGATCATTTAATGAATATTACACATGTAATTAGAGGGAAAGAGTGGTTATCATCTACTCCTTTACATATTATTATATATAATTATTTAAATTGGAAAATACCTAAATTTGTTCATTTACCATTACTTTTAAATAATAAAGGTAAAATAAGTAAAAGAAATTTTAATAATAATAATAACCCTATTTACCCTATTAAATCTAAATATAAAAATATAAAGATTAAAAATAGTTACGAAGAATTAGGTATATTACCTGAATCATTAATTAATATAATAGCTTTATTAGGTTGGAAACCAAAAATTAACAATGAAATTTTAAATATCAATACTATTATTAAATTATTTACATTAAAAGATATTAATAAATCTGATGTACATTTAAATTTTAAAAAATCATGTTGGATAAATAAAAAATATATTAATAATAATAATAAAAAAATATTAATTTTATTAAAAAAATATTTAATTTTTAATAAAATTTATCATTATTATAATGATAAACTACTTAATACAATTATTAATTTAATAATTAATAGAATTAAATTAATAAATATTAATGATATATGGTATAATTGTTATTATTTTTTTATTAGACCAAAAAAATTTTATATTCCTTTAAAAATTAAAAAATATATTATTTATAATAAAAAAAAAATTATTAATTTATTTTTTAAAATAAATATTTTTTTAAAAAAAAATCATAATAAAAATAAAATTATTTTATTATTTAAAAAATTACAAAATAATAATAATGATTATTATTTAATTTTAAAAATTATAAGAATATTAATTATTGGTGAATTAAAAGGAATTTATTTATTAGATATATTAAATATATTAAATTATAAACAAATTATTTTTCGTATTAATTATTTTAAAAAAATTATTTTTAATTATTATAAATAATAATTATTTACCTATACAAAATTTAGAAAAAATATTTTCTAATATTTCATTAGAAGTTAAATTATAACCATTTATATAATATAAATGTTTTAAAGATAATTTTAAATCTATTGTAATAAATTCATAAGGAATTTTATTTAAATAATCTTTTTTAAATTTTTTAATATATTTTAAACTTTTTTTTAATTCTTCATAATGTCTTAAATTATTTATAAAAATATTATTTCTTATTTGTTTTTTTGGTATAATTTTATATAAATATTTATATATTTTTTTTATTCCTTTCTTTTTTTTTGCTGATATAAAAATAATATTATAATTTATAATTTTTTTTTTTTTTAAATTAATATTATTTTTATCTATTTTATTAGCTATTAATAATACTTTTTTTTTTTTAAATATTTTCTTTTTTAAATATTTTATTTTTTCTTTAAATTTTAAATAATTTTTTAATTTTAAAATATCAAATACATATAAAATTATATTAGTATCATTAATTTTTTTAAATGTTTTTTTAATTCCTATTTTTTCTATTTTTGAATTAGTTTTTCTTATACCTGCAGTATCAAATAAATTTAAATTTAAATTATCAATTATTATTTTACCTTCTACTATATCTCTTGTAGTACCTGGAATATTAGATATTATAGATTTATCTTCTTTAATTAATACATTCATTAATGTAGATTTTCCTGAATTTACTGGTCCAATAATAGAAATATTTAATCCTTCTTTTATTATATTATTAATATTATAAGATTCTATTAAATTTTTTATTTTATTTTCTATATATATTATTTTATTATATATTTTTTTTTTATCAATTGTTATATCTTCTTCTGAAAAATCTAAACTAATTTCTATATAAGATAATATATCTAATATACTATTTTGTATTTTTAATATATTTTTTGATAATTTATTATATATTAAATTATTTATTGCTATATCATGATAAATTTTATTTTCAGAGTTTATTAAATCATATATTGATTCTGCTTGTAATAAATCTATTTTTTTATTTAAAAATGCTCTAAAAGTAAATTCTCCATTTTTTGCTAATCTACCTCCATTTTTTATTATTATATTTATTATTTTTTTTTGTATATAATTTGATCCATGACAATTTATTTCTACTAAATTTTCTCCAGTATAAGAATTTGGTTTTTTATAAATTATAATTATTACTTGATCAATTATTTCTTTTTTATCATAAATAATTCCTATATTTACTTTATTATATTTTATTTTTTTTTTATAAAAAATTTTTTTTATAATTTTTATTGATTTTTTTCCTGATATTCTAATTATTGATATTGCTCCTGTTCCTAATGGAGTTGATATTGCTGTTATAGTATCTTTCCTAGATATATAATAATTATTTAACACTTTTAAAAATTTTTTATGCGGATGAAGGGATTTGAACCCTTAATTCTATTAATATAGAACTAGATCCTAAATCTAGCGTGTTTACCTTTTCACCACATCCGCCTTTTAAATACTTTTTTTATTTAAAATTATTTGAATAATATTTAATTTATTAGGAGGTAATATAATATTATCTTCAATTATATTTTTTTTTAAATATTCATATATTATATTATTATATTTTTTTTTTTTCATATTTATACAATCTATTATTATTATACCTGCCATATTTCTTAATTTTATTTGTCTTATTATTTCCTTAATTGCAATTAAATTTATTTCTAATAATGAATTTTTATTATTTCTTATCATATTACTATTTATATCTATTACATTTAATGCTTCTGTTTTTTCTATTATCAAATTAGATCCATCTAATAAATATACTTTTTTACCTAATAATATTTTTTTTTGTAATTCAATTCCATATTTTTTAAATATTGGTATATTACTATTATATAATTTAATTTTATTATTATTATTTAAATTTAAATAATTAATTATTTTTTTATATAAACTTAAATTATTACATATTATTATTTTTTTTTCTTTTAATATATAATTTAAAATATTATTATTTGTATATTTTTTATTATTTTTATTATTTTTTTTTATTAAATTATTTTTTATTTTTAAATATTTTATTTCATTTTTTATTACCTTTATATTATTTTTTTTACATAATGTTCTTATTATTATTCCATATTTTTTCTTATTTTCTACTTTATCTATTATTGTTTTTATAATATTATTATTTTTTATTTTTCTTGATATTAAAATTTTTTTTAATTTAGGTATTAATATTATATATTTACCTATTATTTTTATTTTACTTGTTAATTTAGGTCCTTTATCATTTATTGGTGTTTTTAATATTTGTACCAATATATTATTACCTATTTTTAATTCATTTTTTTTTAATTCATTTTTTTTTAATAAATCTTCAAAATGTAAAATTCCATATTTTTTATATCCTATATCTATAAATGCTACCTTCATCCCTTTTGATATATAATTTATTTTTCCATTAAATATATCACCTACTGATAATAATTTTTTATATTTATATTCCCTATATTCTAATAATTTATTTTTTTTTAATAAAGCTATTTTAATAATTTTATTAATTACATTAATTACTAATACTTTATTCATAAAAAATAATTTTTATTAAAAATTATTAGGTATGCATTTATTTTATATATTTTTATTATTTACTATTATATTCTCTATTATATCATTTACTTTTATTTCTTCTTTATTATTTATAATTAATCCAAATTCATTATTTTTTTTTACTTCATTAACATTTTTATTAAATATTTTAATTGATATTATTTCACTTATTAATATTATTTTGTTATTTCTTATAATTCTTATTTTATTAAATTTATTAATTTTTCCATTTATTACTTTACATCCCATAATTAATATTTTATCTTTAATAAAGATTTTTATTACTTTTGCTTTCCCTAATATTTTTATATTTTCTTTATTTTTATTTTTATTTTTATTAATTAATAATTTTATAATATTATAAATAACTTTAAAATTATATATTTCAATATTTTTATTATTTATTTTTTTTTTATTTATAATATTTTTTACATTAAAACCTATTATTATACAATTAAAAGTATTAGCTAATAAATAATCAGAATATTTTATATTACCTACTTTTTTCTTTATTATATTTATATCAATATTTAATTTATTTATTTCTTCTATAATCGCTAATAAACTATTTTCTACATCTACTTTTAATATTATATTTATTTTTTTTTTTTTATTTTTATTTTTTTTATATAATTTTTTTTTTATTTTTATTTCTTGTTCTTTTATTATATTTTTTCTATCTATTACTATTTGTTTAATCTCTATTTCGTTTTTTAATACTTTAAAATCATCTCCTGTATACGGTACACCATTAAATCCCACTATATTTACTGATAAACCTGGATAAACTACATTTATATTTATATTATTTTCATCTATTATTTCTTTTATTTTTCCATAATATATACCTGATATTATATAATACCCTCTTTTTAAAATTCCTTCTAATACTAATATTCTTACTATATATCCTTTATTTTTATTTATATATGAATATATTATTTTTCCTGTACATAATTTATTTATATTTGTAAATAATTTTTTTTTTTTTGTTAAATTTAAAATTTTTTTTATTATTTCATTTATTCCATATCCTGTTTTAACAGATATTTTTTGATATAAATATTCTCCTCCCCAATCATCTACTAAAATATTAATATTTGATAATTGTTCTTTTATTTTATTAATATTATTATTTTTATCTATTTTACTAATTCCAAATATAATAGGTAAATTATCTGATTTAGCATTATTAATAGCTTCTATTGTTTGTTCCATTACACCATTTTCTGATGAAATTATTATTAACGCTATATCTGATAATTTTATACTTATACGCCTAATAGATAAAAATGATTCATGGCCTGGAGTATCTATAAATGTTATACTTGGTTTTAAATTAACATTATATATACCTATATGTTGAGTAATATTACCTTCTTCTATTATATTTATATTTGATTTCCTTATATAATCTAAAAATGAGGTTTTCCCATGATTTACATGACCCATTATTGAAACTATTGGAGATCTTTTAATATATATATTTTTTTTATATATTTTTATTTTTTCTTTTTCATTTAATAATAATGAATCTAAAAATTTTACTTTATATCCTAATTCATCACTTATTAATAATATTAATTCTTTCTCTAATATTGTATTTATATTTACTATTATTCCTAAATCTTTACATATATTTATTATTTCATTATTATTTATATTTAATAACAAAGATAAATCATTAATATTAAGATAATTATATAATTCTATTACTTTCTTCATATTCCTTTACTATTATTTTTTTCATTAATAATAATGAATATAATTTTATATTATAACCTTTTTTCCCTATTATTTTACCTATTATTTCTTTATTAAAATATAATATTATTAATTTTTTAAATATTTCTATTTTTTTTATATTTTTTCTTTTAAATATCTCATTAATATATTCTAATTTATTACTATTATATTTATATATTTCAATTATTTCATTATTTAATTCTTTTTTTATATTATTTAATCTTATATTTTTTATTCCTATACAACATCCTACAGCATTTATATTTTTATTTTTTGAATAAACTACTATAATAGTTTTTATACCTGATATTCTTACTATTTTTTTTATTTTTACTATATTATCTTTAATTTCTAATATTTCTTTTTTAAATAATAGTTTTACAAATAAACTATTATTTCTTTTTAAGATTATTATTTTTTTTTTATTTTTATTTAAAAATATTTTTTCTACTAAAAAATAATAGTAATTATTTTTTTTAAAAAAATTATTTTCTTTTATATCTTTATCTTTTATATCTTTTATCTCTTTATATTGTCTATCATAATTATTATCTTTATTAAATATTAATTCATTATTATTTTTATCTGTTAATATTAATTTATTATTATATACATTTATTACTTTTAAACGTACTAATTTTCCTTCTTTTTTTTTATAATTTTTATAAATTTTTTTTTCTTTTATTTCTATTATTTTATTTTTTATTTTTATTATTTTTTTTCTATTTATTTTTTTTAAATTAATCTTTTTTTTTATTTCTTCTTTTATTTTTTTTTCTTCTTTATTTTTTTTTAATATTTCTAATATTTTTTTTATTAACATATTATGAATATGCATTTTTTTTTTATTATTTAAGTTAATATATAAGCCGGATTCTGTATATATTATTTTATTTTAAATAATATATTTTTATCATTTATCTAGTATATATGTTACCATATATATCATATCTGTTTACCATCCATAATAATCGAGACAATCTATGGATATTTAACATTTCACTATACAGAGTTTCCATGATTTCACTATAATATTTAATATATTATACTTTCTTTCTGTTGTACTATTCATCATCTTTCGATGTAAGGATGTTATCCTTTGTATTTCTCTTTAGTGTCCGGACTTTCCTCATTAATTCTCATTAATGCGATAAAACTATTAACTTATTTATATTTTAAATATTTTTTTTATTAAAAAAAATTATAACATTTTGTTTTAATTTTTTTGACAAATTAAAACAAAAATTATTTATAAATTTTATTATTTTATTATAATTTTTCTTATAAATAAAAGATATAATTATTAATTTTTTTTTATATAATAAAATTTTATATTTCATAAAAATTATTATTCATTTTTATAAAATGGTATTAAAACCTTAGGTATTTTAATTTTATTTTTTGTTTGATACATTTCTATAATTGTTAATAATAATCTAGGAATTGATATACAACTACCATTTAAAGTATGACATAATTCTTTATTATTTTTATTTAAATAATATATATTTAAATTATTTGATTGATAATCTAAACAATTAGATAATGAACTAACTTCTATCCATTTTTTTTGACCAAATGAATATACTTCAAAATCATATGTTATTGATGAAGTTAATCCTATATTATTACATGATAATAATATTATTCTAAAATATAATTTTAATGTTTTTAATACATATTTTATATGTTCTAACATTTTAAATAATCTTAAATTAGAATTTTTATTATCCATAATTTCAATTATTTCTACTTTTCCAAATTGATGTAATCTATTTAAACCTTTTACATTTTTACCATATGATCCAGCTTCTCTTCTAAAACAATTAGTATATGTTTGAGCTTTTATAGGTAAATTATTTATTTTAAAAATTTTATTTTTATATAAATTTATTAATGGTACTTCTCCTGTTGGTATTAAATATAAATTATCTTTTAATATATTATATAATTGATTTTTTTTATCTGGATATTGTCCAGTTCCATATATTGATTGTTCATTTACTAAATAAGGTAATTTATATTCTTTATAACCTTTTTTTTTATTTATAAATAACAAATATTTAACTAAAGAATTATATAATTTTAATCCTATACCTGAATATATAACAAAACCAGTACCACTTATTTTACTAGCAGTATTAGTATCAAATAATTCAAATTTTTTAGATAATTCTATATGTGATAATAATTTATTTTTTTTTAAATATAATTTATATTTTTTATTCTTATAAATAATTTTATTATTTTTAATATTTTTATATTTTTTAAAATATAATTCATTTATAATATTTGGTAATTTAATTTTAATATTAAATATTTTTTCTTTAATTATTAATAATTCATTTTTAAGTTTTTTACTTTTATTTTTTATATTTAATATTTTTTTATATTTTATTTTTATTTTATTTTTTTTAAAAAAATTTTTTGAATATTTATTTATTATTCTATTATATTTTTCTAATAATATTATATAATTTTTTTGTTTTTTATATAAAAATAATATTTCTTTTATTATATTAATATTTTTAAATTTTCTTTTTTTTAAACTTAAAATATATTTTTTTTTATTTTCTTTTATTAATGAATCTGTTAACATTATTTTTATTTTTTTTAAATGATATTTCTATTGGTACACCATAAAAATCAAATAATTTTATTATAATATTTTCTATATATTTTTTATAATTTAAATTAATATTTTTTTCTAAATTAGATATTAATACGAAACTAGGAAATTTTTTATTTTTTAATTGATAACAAAATTTTATTTTTAATATTTTATTATTTATTTTTATTTTTTTATTTATTTTTAATAATAATTTATTATTTAATAAACTTGTAGAAATTTTTTTATTTCTATTTTTATATATCATATTTATTATATTATTTATTTTATTTATTATATTTTCATTTAATTTATTTTTATTTGATATTAATAAATATGGAAAATTATTTTTTATTAAATTTTTTATACTTAAAATAATTTCTTTTTTTTCTTTATTATTAAATAAATCTATTTTATTAAATAAAATAATTAATCCTTTTTTATATAATAATATTTTATTATATATATATATATCATTTTTTGTTATTTTACTATCTATCATTAAAATACATATATCTGATTCCTTTATTATATTAATTGTATTTAATAAATATTCATTTTGAATTTTTTTACTAAATTTAAATTTTTTTATTATTCCTGGTGTATCTATTATTATAAAATTTTTTTTATTATTTTTTAAATAAAAAAATAATGTATCTATTGTTGTACCTTCAATATTAGATACAATACTTTTATTATAATCTTTTAAATAATTATTTATAAATGTTGATTTTCCTGTATTAGGTTTTCCTACTACTGAAATTTTAAAATTATTATTATATTTATTAATATTATTTTTTTCTTTAATAAAAAAATTATATATATTCTTATATAATTTTTTTATTCCAATATTATGTGTACAGGAAATAGTAAATATTTTATAAAATCCTAATTTATAATATTCATAATATTTATTTTTAGAATTATATTTTTTTATATCTATTTTATTAATTAATAAAAATGTAGGTTTATTATATTTACGAATAATTAATGATAATTTTTTATCTAAATATGTTATACCATTAATTACATCTATAACATATAAAATTAATAATGATTCTTTTATACCATATAATATTTGTTCAATAACTTTTTTTTTTAAAACATTATTTTTATATTCTTCATAATATCCCCCAGTATCTATTATATAATAAATTTTTTTTTTTATTTTTAAAATACCATAATTTCTATTTTTAGTTGTATTTTCATTCTTATTAATTATAGATTTTTTTTTTTTAATTAATAAATTAAATAATGTAGATTTACCTACATTTGATTTACCTACTATACAAATTTTTAAATCCATAATATTACATAAATAAATATTTATTATTTATTTATGTAATATTTTTTAAATTTTTCTTACTTATCTTTTATTTATTTTTTTATCTTTATTTATTTTTTTATCTTTATTTATTTTTTTATCTTTATTTATTTTTTTATCTTTATTTATTTTTTTATCTTTTATTATTTTTTTATCTTTTATTATTTTTTTATCTTTTATTATTTTTTTATCTTTTATTATTTTTTTATCTTTATTTATTTTTTTATCTTTATTTATTTTTTTATCTTTTATTATTTTATTATCTTTATTTATTTTTTTATCTTTTATTTTATTTTTTTATCTTTTATTATTTTTTTATCTTTTATTATTTTTTTATCTTTATTTATTTTTTTATCTTTATTTATTTTTTTATCTTTTATTATTTTATTATCTTTATTTATTTTTTTATCTTTTATTATTTTTTTATCTTTATTTATTTTATCTTGATTAATCCCTTTATTTATACCTTTATTAAGATCTTTTTTTATATCTTGATTAATATCTTGATTAATATTTTTTCCTTTATTTTTACCTCTATTTATACTTTTATTTATACTATCATAAAATTTTTTATTTATTTCTGGATTAATATCTTGATAGTATTCATCATCATCATAAATTGATTCTAATTCTCCTTTTTTTTTATTATAAAAAAGTTTTTCTTTTTCTTCTAATAATTTAATATTTTTTTTTAAAATTTCTTTATCATAAATAACTTCTTTACCTTTTTTACTATAAATAAATTTTATAATATCATCTAAATGTTGTTTTAATAATTCTAAATTTTCTTTATATATATAAATTTTTTCTTTTTTAAAAAAATTATTATTATCTTTTAATAACATTTTTTTACTTTCTGTTAGGCATAATAAATAATCCCCTGTTATAGTATCTAATACATCCAAAAAAAATATTTTTTTTCTTGATTTTAAAGTTTTACTATATATTGGTTTAATCTCCTCCTCTTTATCCTTTAAATAATCATAATATTCTTTATTATAAAAACTTCTTTTATTAAAAGGTTTATAAAAACTTCTTTTATTAAAAGGTTTATTAAAACTTCTTTTATTAAAAGGTTTATAAAAACTTCTTTTATTAAAAGGTTTATTAAAACTATTATTTAAATTTTTATTGTCTTGATTATAAATTTTATTTTTTATAATCTCTTGATTATATTTATTCATTATTAATAATTTATTTATTAATAATAATAAAATAATTATTCAATTGAAATTTATAAAAATAAAAAATTATTTTAGAATAAAAATAATGAAAATATTATTTATTATTAACTACAATAATAAATTTAATTATTTATATTATTTAAATAAAAATTTTAAATATTTAAATAAAAAAATTAATAAAATTTTTAATAAAATTAATAAAATTAATAAAATTAATAAAATTAATAAAATAAATATAATTAATAACATAAATAAAAATATAAATAAATTAAATGAAAATTTTTTTTTACAATATGAAGATAAAGAAATTATTAAATATATATTATTTTTAAAATTAAAATATAATATATTTATTAATTTTTATGATTATTTAAATTTTATTATTAAAATAATAAATTATATAAAAAAAAATGATAAAATATTATTAGATATTATTAAAAATTATTTAGTAAATTGGAGTATAAATAGAATAAATATTATTGATTTAATAGTAATTAAAATAGCTATTTGTGAATTTATTATTTTCTATAATGAAATAAATATTAAAATTATTATTAATGAATATAAATTAATAATATTAATTTTTTCATCTAAAAATAATATTAATTTTATAAATGGTATATTAAATAATATTTTAAAATCTAAAAATATATTATTTTTATATGAAAAATATAAAAAAACTAATAAGATTAAATAAATATATTGCTTATAGTGGAATATGTTCTAGAAGAAAAGCGGATAAACTAATAAAAATTGGGTTAATATCAGTAAATGGAAAAATTATTAAACAATTAGGTTATAAAGTTAATTATGATGATAATATTAAATATGTTAATTCTAATTTAAAATTTAAAAATAAAATATATATTTTATTTAACAAACCTAAAAATTGTATTACTACAGTAAAAGATAATAAAAATAGAAAAATTATTATGGATTTTATTCCTAATATATACAAAAAATTAGGTATTTTTCCTATTGGTAGATTAGATAAAAATACTACTGGTTTATTATTATTAACTAATGATGGAAAATTATCTCAATATTTAACTCATCCTAAATATAAAATAAAAAGAAAATATAAAATATATTTAAATAAAAATTTAAATAAAAAAGATTTATTAATTTTAAAAAATGGTATAAAATTAAAAGAAGGTAAAATAAAAATTAAT
Source organism: Candidatus Shikimatogenerans bostrichidophilus (assembly GCF_033372575.1). Taxonomy (NCBI): domain Bacteria; kingdom Pseudomonadati; phylum Bacteroidota; class Flavobacteriia; order Flavobacteriales; genus Candidatus Shikimatogenerans; species Candidatus Shikimatogenerans bostrichidophilus. The sequence goes on along the minus strand of NZ_CP104094.1, from coordinate 64,424 downwards.
AATATAAAAATATTTAATAATAATAAAAAATCATTAATTATTACAATTACTGTAGGATGGAATAAAATTATACATAGAATATTTAATAAAATAGGTTATAAAATATTATATTTAAATAGAATATATTTTGCTGGATTAAAAATTAATAATAATATTAAACTAGGACAATATAAAATATTATCTAAAGATATTATTAATAATATTAAAAATATAAATAATATACATTATAATGAAGATTGCTAAGTTTAATAATATTTATTATATTATTAATAAGGGGTTGTAAAATTGGATTTGACATATTAAAAGATATTAAAATATTCATATAGTGTTTTTTATATTACACTTTAAAAAAATATTATAATAAATACAAGGAAAAACTAATTATTATAATCTTGCTGCTTAAATGATTTAAGAGCAAGATATTTATTAAATTAAATATTTAATAAATTAAATAAATTAAGATTTTTACAAAATATAAAATCATTTTTTCTATTTTAGATTTTATATTAATAACATAAAATAGAAGATTTTTTTTTATTAATTTGCTAATTTATTAAAAAAAATCTTATTAAAATTAGATAAATATGTAAAAAATATTTAATATTTTTATTATGGACGCGGGTTCAAATCCCGCCAACTCCATATTAAATTTAAAATGTTAAAAAAAAAAATAATATATATAAATAAAAAATATTTTACAAAAAATATAAGAATTGATAAATATTTATTTAATTATTTTAAAAAAAAAAAAATTTCAAGAAAAAAAATACAAAATAATATAAAAATTGGTAATGTATTATTAAATAATAAGAAAATAAAAAAAAATAATAAATTAAATATTAATGATAAAATAATTTTTTTTTATATAAAAGATTTTTTTTATAAAAAAAGAAAAAATTATATTTACAAAAATAAAAATATTAAAATAAATATTCATTATGAAGATAATGATATATTAATTATTAATAAACAACCTGGTTTAATTGTACATCCAGGACATGGAAATTATAAAAATACTTTAATTAATTGGTTAAAATATTATTTTTTAAAAAAAAAAATAAATAATTTAAATTATTTAAATTATAGATTCGGTTTATTACATAGATTAGATAAAAATACTTCTGGTTTGTTAATAATTGCTAAAAATATTAATAGTTATAATAATTTAAGATTACAATTTTTAAATAAAAAAATAAAAAAAAAATATATAGCATTAGTATGGGGTAAACCAAGAAAAAATAATAATATAATAAAAAATTATATTGGAAGAAATATTAAAAATAGAATTAAAATGAGAGTTTATTCAAACAAAAAATATGGTAAATTAGCAATTACTAAATATAAAATAATAAAAAATTATAAGTTTTTAACTTTAATAAAATGTATTATTAAAACTGGAAGAACTCATCAAATAAGAGTACATTTTAATTATATTGGAAATCCTATATTTAATGATGATATATACGGAGGAAATAAAATATTATATAATTTTAATAAATTTTATAATAAATTTAAATATACTAATATTATTAATAATTGTTTTAATATTTTACAAAGACAAGCGTTACATGCTTATTCTTTAACAATTAAACATCCAACTACTAAAAAAAAAATTAAATTTATTACTGATATACCTAATGATATAAAATATTTAATTAATTATTTAAATTTAAAAAAATAATTAATTTTTTTAATTAAATTTAAATATAATTTTTTTTTTTTTTTAGAAAAAAAACAATAATAATATTTATTTTTTTTTAAAAAATTACTAACAATATTAATTAATTTTTTATTTAATTTATCAGATTTAGATAAAATAATAATAGTTTTTTTTTTATTAATTTTTACATTACTTTTATATAATTCTTTTTTTAAAGTTATTAATTGATAAATAAAATCTTTTATTGAAATATAATTAATTACTAATAATAATAATTTATAATTTTTTATATGTCTTAAATATTTATTTCCTATTCCTTTACCTTTATAAGATTTTTCTATAATAGCTGGTAAATCCATTATAATAATATTATATTTTTTATAATTATTATATATACCTAAATTTGGAGTTATAGTAGTAAAATTATAATTATCTATATTAGGTTTATTATTAGTTAATAAAGATAATATCGTAGATTTTCCAGTATTTGGAAATCCTACTATTCCAATATCAACTTTTATATTTAAAATTAATTTTATATTTTTATTAATTCCCTTTTTACCATTAGTATATTTTTTAGTTTTTTGATCATTAGATTTTTTATAAAAATAATTACCTTTTCCTCCGTTACCTCCTAATAATATTATTTTTCTTATATTATTTTTATTAAAATTTATTTTTTTTATTTTATTTTTATCAATATAAATCAATTTTGTACCTATTGGAATTTTTATTATACAATTTTTACCATTTTTACCAGTTTTACAATTATTTTTACCATTTTCTCCATTATAAGCTTTATAAATTTTTTTTATATTAAATAATGTAAAAATATTTTTATCACTTATAAATATTATATTTCCACCATTCCCTCCATTTCCACCATCAGGTTTACCTATTTTTTTATTTTTATAAGTAAAATGTACTTTACCATTTCCACCATTACCACTTATACAAATTACATTAATATTATCTATTAAATTATTAAATAACATGATTAAATTTTTTATTTATAATAAAAAAATTACTATTTATAATATTAAACAAATTAAACAAATTATTAAAAAAATTATTTATAAAGAAAATAAAAAACTTTATAAAGTAAATTATATATTTTGTAATAATAAATATATATTAGAAATAAATAGTAAATTTTTAAATAAATCCTATTATACTGATACTATTAGTTTTAATTATTCGAATAATAAAAATATATTATACGGAGATATTTTTATTAGTTATGATCAAGTATTATATAATTCTATTATATGGAAACAAGGTTTTGATACAGAAATTAAAATAGTAATTATTCACTCTATATTACATTTAATTGGTTATAATGATATTGATAAAAAATCTTTAAAAATTATGAATTATAAACAAAATTTTTATTTTTATAAATATTTTTTTAAAAAATCAAAATTAAATTTTATATGAATAAAAAATATGATATTATAATAGTTGGTGGTGGACATTCAGGAATAGAAGCTATATTAGCTTCCTATAAATTAGGGGCTAATTCTTTATTAATTACTATGAATATTAATTCTATTGGAAAAATGTCATGTAATCCTTCTATTGGTGGTATAGGAAAAGGTCAAATAGTAAGAGAAATTGATGCATTAGGTGGTTATATGGGAAAATTAGCTGATAATTCTATGATACAATTTAGAATGTTAAATAAATCTAAAGGGCCAGCAATGTGGAGTCCAAGAGCACAAATAGATAGAAAATTATATATTAAAAATATTTTAAAAATATTAAAAAAAAAAAAAATAAATATTTTACAAGATATAGTAATTAAATTAATTATTAAAAATAAAATTATTTTAGGTGTAATAACTAAAAATAATAATAAAATATTTAGTAAATCAGTAATATTAACTAATGGTACATTTTTAAATGGTAAAATATGTATTGGAAATAAATCTTATAATGGGGGTAGAATAAATGAAAAATCTTCTATAGGTATTAGTGAACAATTAAAAAAACATGGTATTATATATAATAAAATGAAAACAGGTACATCACCTAGAATTTTAAAAAATACTATTAATTTTAAAAAATTATTAAAACAAAAAGGTGATAAAAATAATAATAATTTTTCATTTTTTAAAAAAAAAAAATTAAAAAAACAAAAAAAATGTTATATTACATTTACTAATCCTAAAACTCATAATATAATCATTAAAAATATTCATAAATCCCCTATTTTTAATGGTATTATAAATAATAATGGCCCTAGATATTGTCCTTCTATTGAAGATAAAGTATTAAAATTTAAAAATAAAAATAAACACCAAATATTTATTGAACCAGATGGATGGAATAGCAATATTATTTATATTAATGGCTTTTCAACTAGTTTACCTAAAAATATTCAATATAAATCAATAAAAACTATAAAAGGATTAGAAAATGTAAAAATTATACAATATGGTTATGCTGTAGAATATGATTACTTTAATCCTATACAATTAAAATTAACATTAGAAACAAAAAAAATTAATAATTTATTTTTTGCTGGTCAAATAAATGGAACTACTGGTTATGAAGAAGCAGCATGTCAAGGTTTAATAGCAGGTATAAATTCTTATTTAAAAATAAATAATAAAAAACCTTTTATATTAAAAAGAAATGAATCTTATATAGGAGTTTTAATTGATGATTTAGTAAATAAAGGTACTAAAGAACCTTATAGAATTTTTACTTCTAGAGCTGAATATAGAATTTTATTAAGACAAGATAATGCAGATATTAGATTAACTAAAAAAGGTTATAAATTAGGACTTATAAAAAAAAAAAATTTTAAAAAAGTAATTAAAAAAAAAAAAAAAATAAAAATAATTATTAATTATTTAAAAAATAAAAATATTATTTTTAATAATAAAAAAATAAATATAAAAAAATTATTATTAATACCTAAAATTACTATTGATTATATAATTAAATTATTAAAAAATAATAAATTTATTAAAAAAAATATTAAATATATTATTAAATATAAACATATAATCTCTAATTATATTAAATATGAATATTATATAAAAAAAGAAAAAAAAATAGTTAAATTAATGAAAAAATTAGAAAATTTTAAAATTCCTAAAAAATTTAATTATTTTAAAATTAAATCATTATCAAAAGAAGCTCAAGAAAAATTAAATTATTTTCGTCCTTTATCAATAGGTCAAGCATCTAGAATTAGTGGTATTACACCATCTGATATAAATATATTAATAATATATATAAAATAATGATTTATTTAAAAATTAAATATAATAAACCTAAAAATAAAAATATTAATATTAATATTAATGGTTCTAAAAGTGAATCTAATAGATAATTAATAATTAATAAATTATTTAATAATATTAAATTATTTAATTTATCTAATTCTAGAGATACTAAAATTTTAATTAATTCTTTAAAATCAAATAAAAAAATAATTAATATTAAAGATGCTGGAACAGTAATGAGATTTTTAATATCTTATTTCGCAATACAAAATAATAAAAATGTTATTTTAACTGGTACAAAAAGAATGAAAAATAGACCTATTTTTCATCTTGTTGATGCTTTAAATAAATTAGGAGCAAATATAAAATATATTGAAAAAATAGGTTATCCACCAATCAAAATAATTGGAAAAAAATTAAATAAAAATGAAATTAGTATTAATTCAAATATTAGTAGTCAGTATATTACTTCTTTAATTTTAATAGGTCCAAAATTAAAAAAAGGATTAAAAATAATTTTAAAAAATAATAAAACTTCATTTTCGTATATTAATATGACTATAAAAATTTTAAAAAAATTAAAAATAAAATTAAAATTAAAAAATAACATTATATATATAAAAAATATTAAAAATATTAAAAATAATATAAAATATTATATAGAATCTGATTGGAGTTCAGCATCTTATTTTTATTCTATAATTACATTTTTAAAAAATATTACTTTAAAATTAAAAAAATTTTATAAAAATAGTTTACAAGGTGATAGTAAAATAGCTAATATATATAAAAAATATTTTGGAATTAATACTAAATTTAAAAATAAAAGTATAATAATTAAAAAAAAAAAAAACTTTAAATTTCCTAAATATATTAATTTAAATTTAAAATCTACTCCTGATATAGCTCCTACAATTATATTAACATGTTCTTTATTAAAAATAAAATGTTTATTAACTGGATTAAACACTTTAAAAATTAAAGAAACTGATAGATTAATAGCTTTACATAATGAATTAAAAAAAACTGGAACTATTACTTATATTACTAATGATTCTATAGAAATAATAAAATTTATAAATATTAAAAAAAATAATATTATTATAAAAACTTATAAAGATCATAGAATAGCTATGGCATTTTCTATTTTACCTATAAAATATAAAAATAAAAATATAATTATTAAAAATCCTAATACTGTTAATAAATCTTATCATAATTTTTGGAAAGATTTAAAAAAACTAGGTTATTATTATAAACATATTAAAAATTAAAAATTATCCATATTTATTTTTTATATATATTTTATAATATAGCCCATTAGTCTATTGGTTAGGACGTCAGATTTTCATTCTGGAAAGAGGGGTTCAATTCCCCTATGGGCTATAATAAAAATTTTATATAATTATAATATTGTGAATTTATATAAAATTTATAAAAAAATATTTAATAATTGGAAAAAAAAAAAAATTTTATTTTATTCTAAAAAAAATAAAAAAAAATTTATTATATTGGATGGTCCACCTTCAATGAATGGAAAACCAGGAGTACATCATATATTCGCTAGAATAATTAAAGATATTATATATAGATTTTATACAATGAATAATTATAAAGTAATATCTAAATTAGGATGGGACACTCATGGTTTACCTATTGAAATAGAAGTTGAAAAACTATTAAAAATTAAAAAAAAAGATATAGGAAAAAAAATTACTGTTAAATTATTCAATAAAAATTGTAAAAAATTTATAAAAAAAAATTTAATTATATGGAAAAAATTTACTAATAATATTGGTTATTTTTTTAATAAAAAAAATTATTATATTACTTATTCTAATAAATATATAGAAAGTATTTGGTGGATAATAAAAAAAATATATAATAAAAATTTATTATATAAAGAATATAAAGTATTACCATATTCCCCTATAGCTGGTACACCAATTAGTTATCAAGAACTTAATTTTCCATATACTCATAAACCAATTATTGATATTTCAATATATGTATTTTTTGAGTTAAAAAATAATAATTTTTTTAAAAAAAAAAATATATATTTATTAGCTTGGACTACAACACCATGGACTTTACCATCTAATTCTGCATTATTGGTAAAACATGATATGTATTATTATTTAGTAAAAATATATAATATATATGATTTTAAATATATTTATATAATTTTATCTAAATATTCAATAAAAAAAATATTAAATAATAAAAAATATAAAATATTATTAAAATTTTTAGGTAAAAAATTAATTGGTTTAAAATATAAACAATTAATTAAATGGTTTAAACCAATAGATAATAAAAAAAATAATTTTTTAATAATTAATGATACATTGAATATAATAAAAAAAAACGTAGGTACAGGTATTATACATATAGCACCAAATTATGGTAAAGAAGATTTTGAAATAGCTAAATTAAATAATATTGATAATTTCTATCCTATAGTAGATAATAATGGTAAATTTATAAAACAAGTTCCATTAGGATTGGGGGGAAAATATATTAAAAAAGAATATTATAAAAATAAAAAATTTTCAGTAGATAAAATAATAATAAAATATTTAAAAAAAAAAAAAAAAATATTAAAAATAAAAAAATATAAACATTTATATCCACATTGTTGGAGAACTAATAAACCAATTATATATTATCCAATAAAATCATGGTTTATAAATTTAAAAAAAATAAAAAATAAATTAATTAAATTAAGTAATAATATAAATTGGTGTTCTACTAATTTTATAAAAAATAAATTTAAAAATTGGTTAAAAAATATAAAAAATTGGAATATTTCAAGATCTAGATTTTGGGGAACTCCATTACCAATATGGAAAACTAAAAATGAAAAAGAATTTATAGTTATAGGATCATTAAAAGAATTAAATAAAGAAATTAAAAAATCAATAAAATTAGGATTTATGAAAATAAATCCTTTAAAAAATAATATTGATTTACATAAACATTTTATTGATAATATTATTTTATCTTCAAAAAAAGATAAAAAAATGTATAGAGAACCAGATGTAATTGATGTATGGTTTGATTCTGGAGTTTCTCCTTATGCTCAACATAATTATCCTTTTAAAAAAAAAAAATTAATATTACCTTATGATTTTATAACAGAAGGTATTGATCAAACTAGAGGTTGGTTTTTTACATTACATACTATATCAACTATTATTTCAAATTCTATATCTTATAAAAATGTATTACCATTAGGAATAATTTTAGATAAAAATGGTAAAAAAATGTCAAAAAGTAAAGGAAATACAATAGATCCATTTAAAATTATTAAAAAATATGGACCAGATTGTATAAGATGGTATATGGTTTATAATAATTTACCATGGGAAAATTTAAAATTTAATATTAATAATATAAAAAAAATAAAAAATAAATTTTTTAATACATTATATAATATATTTATATTTTTTTATAATTATTCTAAAATTGATAATTTTAATATTAAAGATAAATATAAAAAAAAATATATTGATTATTGGATATTATCAAAGATTAATAAATTATTATTAAAAACTTATAAAAATTATAAATTATATAATATTACTTCTATAGCTAGAAATATATATAATTTTGTTATTAATGATTTAAGTAATTGGTATATTAGATTATCAAGAAAAAGATTTTGGAAAAAAAAATATGATAATGATAAAATATCAGCTTATAATATTTTATATATATGTTTAAAACAAATATTTAAAATATCTTATCCAATATCTCCATTTGTTATGGAATATTTAAATAAAAAATTATATTATATTGAAAAAAAAAATAAAGTAAATATAATATTACAATCATTTCCAAAATATAAAAATAAATATATTAATTATTCTATAGAAAAAAATATGTTATATATTAAAAAATATTCTACTATTATATTATCTTTAAGAAAAAAAAAAAATATAAAAGTTAGACAACCTTTAAATAATGTATATATAGTAAAAAATAAACATAATAATAAATTTTTTAAAAATAAAGAAATTATAAATTTATTAAAAAATGAAGTTAATATTAAAAATATTAATTTTATAAATATTAATAAAATAAAAAAATATATAAAAAAAAAAATAAAATTAAATTATAAAATATTAGGTCCAAAATATAAAAATAATATTAATAAAATTTCTGAATTATTAAATAAATTAAATCAAAAAGAAATAGAAAAATTTTATAATAATAAATATATCAATTTAAATATTAAAAATAATAAAATAAAAATTAAATTAAATGAAATTTTTATAGAGCATGAAAATATAAATAATAATATTATTATGTATTCTAAAAATAATATTATTATTATTTTAGATATAAATATTACTAATGATTTAAAAAATGAATGTTTTATTAGAGATTTAATTAGAAAAATTCAAATTTTAAGAAAAGAAAAAAATTATTTTTTAACTGATAAAATTAATATTATTATAAATAAAAATATTAAATATTATATATTTAAAATAATTTTTAAATATAATAATATTATTAGTAAAGATACATTAACTAACAAAATAATTTATAAAAATATTAATAATAAATATTTTATTATTTATAATAATAAAAAAATATATTTTGATATAATTAAAAATTAATATATTATTATATTAATTATTATATTAATATTATATTAATATTATATTAATATATATTATTGGTCTCGTAGCTTAGTTTGGTTATAGCACTTGACTCATAATCAAGAGGTCGCTGGTTCAAATCCAGCCGAGACCATTAAAATTAATTCTTTTAATTTATTTATATATATATTATTTTGTTTAGTAAAAAATATGAATTTTATTTTTTTTTTATATATTTTATTTTTTTTTTTATAAATAAAATAAATATAATTATTTTTTAATAATAAATTTTTATTTTTAAATAAATTTTTTATATATAAAACATTAAAATTTTTTATTTTATCTATTTTATTAAAAACAATTATTATTTTTTTTTTTATTAAATTTAATTTTAATAAAAAATTCATTATATATAAAAATTTATCAATTACAAAATTAGATGATATATCTACTATATGTAAAATAATGTCTGATTTTTTTATTTCTAATAAAGTAGATTTAAATGATTCTATTAATGTAGTAGGAATTTTTCTTATAAATCCTATAGTATCAACTATTAAAAATATTTTATTTTTAAAATAATAATTATTTACTTTAGTATCTAAAGTTGTAAAAAATTTATTATCAATTAATAATTTTTTTTTTGTTAATTTACTAATTATTGTAGATTTACCTACATTCGTATATCCAATTAATGATATTGATACTTTATTTTTTCTTCTCTTTCTTTGAATTAATAATTGATTATTTAATTTTTTTATTTTTTTTTTTAATATCAAAATAGAATTTTTAATTAATCTTCTATCTGTTTCTATTTCTTTTTCTCCAGGTCCACGTAATCCAATACCACCTTTTTGTCTTTTTAAATGACTCCACATATGAGTTAATCTAGGTAATAAATATTCATATTGAGCCAATTTAATTTGCATTTTAGAATATGATGTTTTTGATTTATATAAAAAAATATCTAATATTAATTTAGTTCTATCAGATATTATACATTTTATTTCTTTTTCAATATTTTTTATTTGACTTAATGTTAATTCATCATCAAATATAACAGTATCAATTAAATTTTCCTTAACATATAAAGCAACTTTTTTTAAAAAACCTTTACCTACATATGTTAAATTATGTGGTTTAAATCTTCTTTGTAAAAATTTTTTTTTTACTTTACCATTAAATACCTTTAAAAGATTTTCTAATTCATTTAAATATTCTACCGATTTATATTTAAAATTTTTAAATACTCCTATTAATATATTTTTATTATACATTTTATTATATTATACTATATAAAGACGTAATAACTCAGTGGTAGAGTATTGGTTTCATAACCCAAATGTCGGGGGTTCAACTCCCCCTTACGTCAAAGGAGAGATGGCAGAGTGGTTAAATGCGACGGTCTTGAAAACCGTTTAAGAATATTAATTCTTACGGGGGTTCGAATCCCTCTCTCTCCGTTATATGTTTATAAATGACGATATAAATATTACAATTAATAATATAAAAAATATAATAAATATAGAAAAATTAAGAAAATTAAATAAACATAAAAAAATAATAAAAATTTATAATATTATTATGTCAATTAATAAAGATATAAAATTATTATATAATTTATTTGAAAATAATAATATTAAATATGAAATAAATATATATAAAAAAAAAATTTATAAATTAATAGAAAAATTAAAAGAAATAATATTTCCTAAAAAATATAAATTTAATGCTTTAATTAAAATAAAGACTGGTATTGGTGGAAAAGATAGTTATAATTGGGTAGAAATTCTAGAAAGAATGTATATAATGTGGGCAAAAAAAAATAATTTATCTTATGTAATAATTAATTCAATAAAAGATAATAATAAAAAATCTTCTTTAATAGAAATAAAAAATAAATATGCTTATGGTTATTTACATGGGGAAAACGGTATACATAAATTAATTAGAAAATCACCTTTTAATAAACTAAATAAAAGACAAACTTCTTATGCATATGTTTATATATTACCTTTAATTAAAAAAAAAAATAATATTAAAATAAATTATAAGGATTTAATAATTAATACTTTTAGATCAAGTGGGGCAGGAGGACAAAATGTAAATAAAGTAGAAACTGGTGTAAGAATTAAACATATTCCTTCTAATATAACAGTAGAATGTACTAAAACTAGATATCAAATAATTAATAAAAAATATGCTATTAAATTATTAAAATATAAATTATTTAATAAATTAATTGATAAAGAAAATAAAAAAGAAGAAATTTTATCACATACTAGAAATTATATTATGCATCCATATAAATTAATTAAAGATCTAAAAACTGGTTATAAAACTAAAAATATTGATAAAATAATCAATGGTAATATTAATGAAATTATTTATAATTATATAAATAATTATATAATTAATTAAAATAATAATTTATTAATTATTTAATACATTAATTTTAATATATATAGATTTATATTTTAAATATTTAATTATTATTTTATAATTTCCTATTCTTCTAATTTTTTTTTTTAATAAAATATTATTTTTATTAATTTTTATATTATTTTCTTTTAATTTATTTATTATATCTTTTTTTGTAATAGTGCCATAAATAATACCATTTTTTTTAGTTTTTACTTTAAAAATAATATTTAACTTTTTAAGCTTTTCAATATTTTTATTAATTTTATCTATAATTTTTTTTTTTTGTTTTATTATTTCATTATTTTTTTTTATTTCTAATTTAGTTGCTATTACAGCATAATTTTTAGGAATTAAATAATTTATTGCATAACCAAATTTAACAATTTTAATTTCATTTTTTAATCCTAAATTTTTAATATTTTTTTTTAAAATTATTTTTATCATGATATTTTTTTTACTCTAAAGATAATAAATAATTATTATTTTTATAATTATTTTTTTTTTGTGAATATTCTATAGCGTATTTATTCATTTTTATTGTTAAAAATCTTAATATACGTTCATCTTGTATCATTTTTAAATTAATTTTTTTAATAAATTTAGTTTCACTTTCATATTCTAATAAATAAAAAATTCCATTTTTTTTTTTTTTTATAGTATATGCTAATTTTTTTAATCCAAATTTTTCTTCTTTTATTATTTTTACATTCTTTTTTATTAAAAAATTTTTATATTCTTCATAACAACTTTCTATTTCTAATAAATCTGGAGTAAATACTATAATTGTTTCATAATGTTTATTCATATTAATATAAAATTTAAATATTTTTTAATAAATAAAATTAAAAATATATTAAAAATATATTTTTAATTTTATTTACTCTTATTTTAAATCTTTTTTATCTTTTAAAGATTTTTTAGTTTTTAAAGATTTTTTAGTATTTAAAGATTTTTTAGTTTTTAAAGATTTTTTAGTATTTAAAGATTCTTTATCTTTTAAAGATTCTTTATCTTTTAAAGATTTTTTATCTTTTAAAGATTCTTTATCTTTTAAAGATTTTTTAGGTTTTAAAGATTTTTTAGTTGTTAAAGCTTGTTTAGTTTTTAAAGCTTGTTTAGTTTTAAAAGCTTTTTTTGCTTTTAAAGATTTATATTGTTTTATTATTAAAGGTTTTTTATCTACTTTTAATATTTTTTTTATTATTGTAAATACATTTAAATCTACTAACGAAGATACTTGTAATAATGTTAATACAGGTAATACCAGAATATTTGGATAATTAATTTTTAATACTTTAAATTTAATTCTAAAATTAATTTTATATATTTTATTTTTCTTATCAAAATTCATTAATAGAAGTAAATTATCATGTAATTCAGTTTTTATAAAATAGTAGTACTTATAAATATATTTTATTTTTCCATTATGTATACTATTTACATTATATAATTTTTTATATTTTTTCCATTTGTTTTTATTTATTATTTTAGTTGTTAATAATACTTTTCTTATATCTATATAATAAACAATAAATTTAATATTTTCTTTATATATATCTTTGTCTAATAAATGAAAGAAAATATTAAATTTTTTTTTTAATTTAAGTATTAAATTATTATTTATTATTTTTCCTTTATGTACTGTACCAATTTTATATTTTTTTATTATTTTTTTAAATGGATCTTTATGTAATTGTTTTATACTTAAAAATATTTTTTTATTTTTTTCATCTATATTTATTATTTTACATTTTAATTTATCATTTATTTTAATTTTATTTTTTGTATTAAACCATGATATTTCTGAAAAATGTAATAATCCAACAATACCATATTTAATATATACATATACTACATTATCTTTTATTATATTTACTTTTACATTAATTATTATACCTATTTTAATTTTTTTAATTAATAAATTCCATGGTTTTTCCATTAAATGTTTTAATCCTAATTGTACTCTAAATTTTTTTTTATCAATATTTAAAACTATAAATTTATATAATTTCCCTATTTTTAAATATTTTAATGGATTATCTAAATTTTTCCATGATATATCCTTTACCTGTAATAATCCTTCTAAACCATTTATATCTACATAAGCTCCATAAGAAGTAATATTTTTAATTGGAGCATATATTATTTTTCCTTTATATAATCCAATCATTAAATGATATTTTTTATTTTCTATATCTTGTTCTATTAATTTTTTATGTGATACTATAACATTATTATTTCTATAATTAATATTTAATATTTGTACATCAATAGTACTATCTACATAATTATAATTATTATTTATATCTATTTGAGAACCTGGTAAAAAACTTAATATATTATTATATAATTTTATTATTAATCCACCTTTAGTTTTATTTACTATTTTACCTTTTAAAATTTTTTTATTTTTATAATCATTAATAAGTTTAATCCAATATTTTAATTTTTTAGCTTTTTTATATGATATTATACATTTACCATTATAATCTAATTTTAAAATTATTATATTAATTTTATCACCTATTTTAATTTTTTTATTTTTAAATTCATTTAAAGGAATAATACCTTCAAATTTTCCACCATAATTAATAATTACATAATCTTCCAATATATTAATAATTTTACCGACATATATATCATTTTCATTAAGAAATTTTAAATTATTTAAATATTTTTTAAATAAATTATATTTTTTATCTAATTTAAAAATATTATTATTCATTAAAGAGTTTTATTATTTTTATAAATTATAATTAAAATTATTATAATTTATATGAATGATAAAATTTTAATATATGGATATCATACTATTAAAGAAGCAATTAATTCTAATAAAATAAAAATATTATTAATAATTATTGATAAAAATAAAATTTATAAATATTCAAATTTAATTAATAATATTAAAAAAAAAAATATTTCTATTAAATTTTTAAATAAAAATTATATTGAAAATATAATTAAAAATAATAAAAATAATAAAAAAATAAATTACCAAGGAATAATAGCTTATATATATTTTATAAAAAAAATAATATTAAATAATATTAATTATAATAATAATTTAAAAATATTAATATTATATAATATTACAGATACAAAAAATATAGGATCAATTATAAGAAGTAGTGTTTGTTTAAATATAAATTTAATTATAATACCAAAAAATTATTATATTTTTAATCCTGAAATAATAAAAATTTCTTCAGGAGCAATATTTAAAATAAATATATGTAAAGTTAAAAATATAGAAAATACTATTAAATATTTAAAAAAAAAAAATATTAAAATAATATCTATTACAGAAAAATCTAATAATAATTGTATAAATTTTTTTAAAAATATTACATCATTTGCATTAATATTTGGTAATGAAGAAAAAGGAATTTCAAATAATATATTATCATTATCTAATTATAAAATTAAAATTCCTATAATAAGTAATAAAATATCATCATTAAATGTTTCTGTAGCATGTGGAATAATATTATATGAAATAAATAGAAATAAAATTATTTAAATTGTTTTATAAATCTTATATCATTTTTAAAAAATTCTCTTATATCATTAATATTATAAAATATCATTGCTATTCTTTCTATTCCTAGTCCTAAGGCAAAACCTGAATATTTATTATAATTTATGTTAACATTATTTAATACTTTTTTATTTACTAAACCACAACCAATAATTTCTACCCATTTTTTGTTATAATATAAATCTATTTCAAAACTAGGTTTTGTAAAAGGAAAATAAGAGATTCTATATCTATATTTATATTTATTATAAAATAAATTTTTCAATAAATATAATATAATATTTTTTAAATCTATTATTGAAACATTTTTATTAATATATAATAATTCAATTTGATGAAACATATTAAATGACGAATAAGATATTGATTCATTTCTATATACTTTACCAAAAGTAAAAACTTTAATTGGAGGTTTATTATTTTTCATATATCTAATTTGTATAGAAGATGTATGTGTTCTTAATAAAATATTATTATTTATAAAAAATGTATCTTGCATATTTCTAGAAGGATGATATTTAGTAAAATTTAAAGAAGTAAAATTATACCAATCCTCTTCTATTTCTTTATTATCTATAAATTTAAAATTTAAATTAATTAATAAATATTTTATTTTTTCTTTTATTAAATAAATTGGATTTTTTGATCCTAATTTATATTGTTTTTTTTTAATATAAAAAAAATCATAATCAATTTTATTATTTTTATTAATATTATTATTATTATTTTTAATTATTTTTAATATTTCACTTTTTAAAAAATTAATTTTTATTCCAGTTTTTTTTTTATCTTTTATTTTTTTTAAATTTATTAATAATTTATTAATAATTCCATTTTTACTTAAAAATTTTTTTTTTATATTAATTATTTCTAAATTATTAAATTTATTTTTTTTTATTTTTTTAATATATTTATCTATTATTTTTATTAAATTCATTATATGAAAAAATATTTTTTTTATAATAAAATTAAAAATATTATTAATAAATATAAATACATTTATTATTTAATAATTGGAAAAAAAAAATATTTTAAAAAAAAATATAATAATAAAATTTATAAATCTATTAATAATTTATTATTTTTATATAAAAAATATAAAATTAATAAAATAAAAATTAAAGAATTTAATAAAATTTTAAAACATATAAAAAATGATAAAAAATTTTTATTAGAAATTAATAATAATATAAAATATAATAAATATAAAATTAAAATTATTAAAAAATCAATTATATATTTTATTAAAAATATTAATATTAATATTATTAATTATGCTATTATTGAAATTCGTTCAGGTACAGGTGGAAATGAAGCTTGTTTATTTGTAAAAGATATATATCGAATGTATATAATGTATTTTAAAAAAAATCATATTAAATATGAAATATTAAATATTAATAGATCTAATAATGGATATAGAGAAGTTATATTAAATGTTAAAAAAAAAGGTATATATAATTATTTAAAATATGAATCTGGTGTTCATAGAGTTCAAAGAATACCTAAAACTGAAACACAAGGAAGATTACATACTTCTGCAATTACTGTTGCTGTTTTACCTAAATTAGATGATATTAATCTTAATATTCAATCAACTGATATAAAAAGATTTACTTTTAGATCTAGTGGAGCAGGTGGACAACATGTAAATAAAACTGAATCAGCTGTTAGATTAATACATTTACCTACTAATATTATTGTAGAATGTCAAGAAGAAAGATCACAACATAAAAATTATAATAAAGCTATGAAAATATTAAAATCTAAATTATATAAATTTATTTATTTAAATAAAATAAAAAATATTGAAAATAAAAGAAAATTATTAATATCTACTGGTGATAGATCAAATAAAATAAGAACTTATAATTTTCCTCAAAATAGAGTTACTGATCATAGAATAAAATTAACATTATACAATTTAGAAAAAATAATGAATGGTGAAATAGATAAATTAATTAATAATTTAAATAAATTTTATAAAAATTAATTAAATAATATTAATAATTTTATTATATACTAAAAAATATATTTTATTATATAATACATTTAAATCATTATTATTAATTTTTTCTAATACATATTTATTTTGATTACCATATTTAAAATTATTACCTATTCCAATTTTTATTCTTATATAATTATTTGTATTAAATGTATTTTCTATACTTTTTAATCCATTATGTCCTCCTGAACCACCTTTAAGTTTTAATTTAATTTTACCAAATTTTATATAAATATCATCACAAATAATTATTAAATTTTTAATTTTTAAATTATATTTATTTAAAAAATATTTTATTGATATACCTATTTCATTCATATAAAAATTAGATAATAAAAATAATAATTTTGTATTATAATAATATCTTTTATATATAATACCATATAAATTCTTAAAATTAATATTTTTATTATTAAAAATTAATTTGTTAACTATTAATTTACCTATATTATGTCTAGTATATTTAAATTTATTATTTGGATTACCTAATCCAACTATTAAATATTTATTATTCATAATAAATTTTTTTTAAAATTAAATTTATTATATTTTTTAATATATTAAAATTTAATAATTTATTTTTTTTTTTTAATANATTTAAATTTATTATTTGGATTACCTAATCCAACTATTAAATATTTATTATTCATAATAAATTTTTTTTAAAATTAAATTTATTATATTTTTTAATATATTAAAATTTAATAATTTATTTTTTTTTTTTTTAATAAACATTTTAATTAAATTTAAAATTAATAATAATTTAAAAAATAAATAAATATGTCAGAACAAGAAAAAATAAGATTAGAAAAACTAAATAATATAAAAATATTAGGTATTAATCCGTATCCTTCTAAAGGATATAATATTAATTATAATATTAAATTATTATTAAAAAATAAAAAAAAAATTATTAAAAATAATGAATTAATATTAATTTCAGGTAGAATAATAAGTATAAGAAATATGAAATCTTCATCTTTTATTGATATAAAAGATTATAGTGAAAAAAAAATACAATTATATTATAATATTAATAATTTAAATAAAAAATATAAAAAACATGAATATTATATTAATTTATTTAAAAAATATTTAGATATAGGTGATATTATATTTATAAAAGGTAATTTATTTATTACTAAAGTAAAAGAATATACTGTATTAGTAAAAAAAATAATTTTATTATCTAAATGTATTTATCCTATTCCTAATGTAAAAACTAAAAATGATATAATATATGATAAATTTAATAATAAAGAAAAAAGATATAGAATGAGATATATAGATCTTATAGTAAATAAGAATATTAAAAAATTATTTTTAATTAGATCATTAATAATAAAAAATATAAGAAAATTTTTAAACAAATATAATATTATTGAAGTAGATACTCCAATATTACAAAATATTCCAGGTGGGGCAAATGCTAAACCTTTTATAACATATCATAATAAATTTAAAAAAAATTTATATTTAAGAATTTCTAATGAATTATATTTAAAAAGATTAATAGTAGGGGGTTTTAAAGGAGTTTATGAATTTTCAAGAAATTTTAGAAATGAAAGTATAGATAAAAATCATAATCCGGAATTTACTATTTTAGAATTTTATGTAGCTTATAAAAATTATAAATGGATGATGAATTTTTTACAAAAATTATTAAAATATATTTGTAAAAAAACTTTTAATAAATATACAATAAATATTAATAATAAAATTATAGATTTTTCAAAAAAAATAAAAAAAATAAAATTATTTGATTATATAAATAAAAATACTAATTTATATATTAACGAAAAATTTTCATTTAAAGAATTAATTAAAATTAGTAAAAAATTAAATATTGATATAAATATAAAAAAAAAAGATAAATTAATTGATAATATATTTGATACTTATTGTAAAAAAAATATTATAAAACCTATATTTATTACAGATTATCCTAAATATATGAGTCCTTTAGCTAAATGTAAAAATAATAATAATAATTTAACTGAAAGATTTGAATTATATATTAATGGTAAAGAAATAGCTAATGCATATTCAGAATTAAATGATCCAATTGAACAATTATATAGATTTAAACAACAAAATAAAAAAGTAATTGATAAAGACTTTATAAAATCATTAAAAATTGGTATGCCACCTACTGTAGGTATAGGAATAGGAATTGATAGATTAATAGCATTATTTACTAATAATGAATATATACAAGAAGTAATATTATTTCCACAAATGAAATAATTATTAATTCATATAATCTAAAAATTCTTTATTACTTTTAGTAATTAATAATTTTTCTTTTATTAATTCTATTGCATCTATAGAATTTATATTTGATATATATTTTCTTAATATTGACATTTTATCATAAGTATATTTATCTAATAATAATTCTTCTCTTCTAGTACTAGATGAAATTAAATCTATAGCTGGAAAAATTCTTTTATTAGCTATTTTTCTACTTAATTGTAATTCCATATTTCCAGTACCTTTAAATTCTTCATAAATTACTTCATCCATTTTAGAACCTGTTTCTATCATTGCAGTAGCTATTATTGTTAAAGAGCCACCATTTTCAATATTTCTAGCTGATCCAAAAAATCTTTTAGGTTTTTGTAATGCCTTAGAATCTATTCCACCTGATAATATTCTACCTGAAGTAGGAGTAATACTATTATAAGCTCTGGCTAATCTAGTAATAGAATCTAATAAAATAACTACATCATGACCACATTCTACCATTCTCATAGATTTATTTAATACTATATTAGCTACTTTTACATGTTTTTCAGGATGTTCATCAAATGTAGATGAAATTACTTCACCATTAACATTTATTTTCATATCTGTTACTTCTTCTGGTCTTTCATCTATTAATAATATTATTTGATAAACTTCTGGATGATTTTTATCAATACAATTAGCGCAATCTTTTACTAAATTAGTTTTTCCTGCTTTAGGAGGGGCAACAATTAATGCTCTTTGACCTTTCCCTATAGGTGCGAATAAATCTATTATTCTAGTTGATATAGAAGATTTTTTCCCTGATAAATTAAATTTTTCATTAGGAAAAAGAGGAATTAAATGTTCAAAAGTTAATCTATCAATTGTTTTAGAAGGTGATAGACCATTTATTTTAATTACTTTTACTAATTGAAAATATTTTTCTCCATTTATAGGAGGTCTTATAAGTCCTTTAATAGTATCACCATTTTTCAATTCAAATAATTTAATTTGTGATTTAGATACATAAATATCATCAGGTGAAGTAATATAATTATAATCTGAAGATCTTAAAAAACCATAATTTTCATTATTAATTTCTAAAACTCCTTCACTTATTATTTCCAATATTTCATTTAATAACATTTTAAGTAAATTGTATGGATTATATATATATAATAAATATATATATTAAATTAATAAAATGAAAATTATAGATTGTGTAATAATTGGTTCAGGACCAGCAGGATATACATCAGCTATATATTTAGCTAGATCTAATATTAAACATTATTTATATACTGGTGATTTACCAGGGGGACAATTAGTAAATACTACAATTGTGGAAAATTATCCAGGTTTTTCTAAAGGGATATTAGGGAGAAAATTAATGTCAGAAATGTATAAACAAGCAATTAAATTTGGTACAAAAATAAAATATAATAAAATATTAAAAGTATCATTAAATAATAAAAAATTACATATTTTGTATACTAAAGATAATAAAAAAATTATTACAAAATCAGTAATAATAGCAACTGGTTCATTACCTAAATATTTAAATATTAAATATGAAAAAAAATATTTAGGTTATGGTATTTCATATTGTGCTATATGTGATGGAATGTTTTATAAAAAAAAAAAAGTAGCTGTTATTGGAGGAGGAGATACAGCATTAGAGGATAGTATATTATTATCTAAAATATGTAAAAAAATTTATTTAATAGTTAGAAAAAATAAATTAAAAGCTTCAAAATATTTACAAAATATATTATATAAAATAAAAAATATAAAAATATTATTTAATAAAAAAGTAAATAAATTTTTAGGTGATAAAAAATTAAAATATATTAATTTATTAAATAATAAAAATAAAATTATTACTATTAAAGTATCAGGGGTATTTATAGCTATAGGAAGTTATCCAAATACATTAATATTTAAAAATAAAATAAAAATGGATAAAACAGGATATATAATTACTAAAAAAAAATCTACAAAAACTAATATACCTGGAATATTTGCAGCTGGTGAGGTACAAGATAAAAAATATAGACAAGCTATAACATCTGCTGGATCTGGATGTATGGCGGCTTTAGATGTAGAAAAATATCTTTTAAATTAATAATATGATTAATAGTTATAATATTTCATTATTATCTAATAATGAAAAAATTTTATTTAATATAAATAATAAATTTTTTAAAAAATTTAATTATAATAAAGAAAAATTTTTAAATCCTAAAATAAAATTATTATTTGAAAAAATAAATAATAATAATTATTTTATATTTAAATTTTATTTTTTAGGTAAAATTACATTAATTTGTGATATTAGTAATAATAAATTTTTATTTAAAATAAAAAAAAAAAAAATATTAAATATATTTTTTGGAAAAAAAAAAGTAGAATCTGATAATTATTTAATTATACCTTTAAATTCTCGTAATATAAATATTTCTAAATATATATATGAGTATATTTTATTAATGTTACCATTTAAAAGAATTGATCCAAAAATAAAAAGTTTAATTTATTAAAATATTATGGCACATCCTAAAAAAAAAACTTCAATATCAAAAAAAAAATTAAGAAGAGCTGGTAATATAAATAAATTTTTATTTCCTTTATTTTTTAATAAAAAATTAAATAAATATCAAAAATATCATAATGTAATAATTAAAAAAAATATTATTTATTATAAAAATAAAATTTATAAAAATATTTTATAAAAAAATATTTTTATTATATTTTATTTTTTTTAAATATAAACCATATGGTGGAATATTAATATTAAAAAAAATTTTTTTTTTTTTAATTTTATTTTTTAAATCATAAATAGTTATTTTATTTAATCCTATTTCTATACATAGAGATATGATAAATCTTACCATTTTTCTTAAAAATCTATTAGATTTTATAATAAAATAAATATATTTATTTTTTTTATTCCAATAAGCATAATATATATTACAATTATAATTTTTTAATTTTTTATTAGTAGTTGAAAATAAAATAAAATTTTTTCTATTAATAATAATATTAATAGCTTTATTCATTAAATTTATATTTAATTTATTTTTATATTTCCAATACCAATATAAATTTTTATAAAATGGATTTTTTTTATAACCTATTATATATTTATATATTCTATATATAGCGCTAAATCTAGCATGTACATTATTTTTTACCTTAAATAAATCATAAATAATTATATAAGAAGAAATTAATAAATTTATTTTATATAAAAATTTTTTTTTATTTATTGTATTATTATAATCAAAATGAGCAAACATTAATTTTGCGTGTACTCCACTATCTGTTCTACTGGCACCTATTAAATTAATAGGTTTATTTAAAATAATTGAAATTTTATTTTCAATTTCTTCTTCAATAGTTAATTTATTATTTTTTTGTTTTTGCCATCCTTTAAAATGAAAGCCATTATATGATAATTTTATAAAATATCTCATATTTTAAAACCTAATTTAATAAATTGTTTTATAATAAAACTATTAAAATATTTTTTTATATTTTTTTCTATATTTTTTCCTAAAAATTTAATATTATTTTTTTTAATATTTTTTAATAAATTATATAAATTTTTATATTTTTTTTCAATTTTTTTACAAATATATTTACCAATACTAGGAATACATAAAGCAAATAAAAAATTATTTAAATTATTTTTTTTAGAATTTTTAATTTCATTTAAAATTCTAATATATACTTTAGATTTAACATTAATAAGTAAAAAATCATTTTTAGTTAAATAATATAAATCAGTAATATTATTTAATTTATTATTATCAAATAATTGATTAATAATATTATTATTAATTTTTATTTTCATTGCACTAATAAAATGTTTAATTTTTTCAATTATTTGTTTTTTACATTTTTTATCATTTTTACAAATTAAAATATTATTTTTTTTTTTTAATAATTTATTACAACTAGGACAATATAAAGGAAAATTGATATATTTATTTTTATTTTTATTAAAATTTATATTTTTAATTATTTTAGGAATTATATTACCTGATTTTTTTATTATTATTTTATCATTTATTGATAAATTATAGTTATTATAAATATTACTATTATATAATGACGCTTTTTTTATTATTGTACCATTTATAATAATAGGTTTAAAATAAACAACTGGTACAATTATTCCACTTTTACCTACATTAAATTTAACTTTTTTTACTTTTGTTATTAATTCTTTATCTTTAAATTTATAAGCTATACACCATTTATAAAAAATATTATTAGATTTTAATTTTTTTTGAATATTAAAATCATTTATTTTTATTACTATTCCATCTATAGGATATATAGATATATTTTTTTCCCAATATGATATATAATTAATTATTTGTTTACTACTTTTACATAATTTATAAGCTTTTTTTTGATATTTTAAATATAAATTTTCTATTAATTTAATTGATTTAAATTGATTATTAATTTTTAAATTAATATTATTATCATTAGTATATATACTATATGGGATAAAATCTAAATATTTAATATTTTTATTATAATATTTACTATGTATAGTTCCATTAGCTGCATTTCTTGGATTAGAAAATTTTTTTTTATTTATTTTATTAATAATAGAAAAATTTATTTTAGAAAATACTATTTCCCCTTTAATATTAAAAATTTTTATATTTTTTATTTTTTTTATATATTTTTTAATATTATTTATAAATAAAATATTATTAATTACTTCATTACCATATTTTCCATCACCTCTAGTAATAGCACTTTTTAATTTTCCATATTTATATATTAAACTCATTGCTATTCCATCATATTTTAATTCACATATATAATTATTTTTTTTTCCTATTTTTTTATCCATTTTTTTTTTCCATATTATCAAATTCTCTTTACTATATACATTATTTATAGAATACATTTTAAAATAATGTTTAGTTACTTTAAATTTTTTATTTAATAAATTTTTATTAAATTTTTTAATTGGAGAATTTTTATAAATAAAATTATATTTTTTTTCTAATTTTATCAATTTATTTAATATTTTATCATATTCATAATTTGAAATTATAGGTTTATTAAGTATATAATATCTATAATTATGTTTATTTATTTTTTTTGATAAATTAATTATTAATTTTTTATTATTATTTTTCAATTTTTCCTATTATTATATTTTTATTATTTTCTATTTTTTCTAAAATTACATTTATAATTTTATTTCTATTTTTATTAGAACCTTTTATTTTAACTTTTATATAATTATCTGTATAACCATATATCCAATCATTTTTTTTATTTTCAAATAATACTTTTCTTTTAGTACCTAAAAATTTTTTATAAAATAATCTAGTTTTTAAATAAGATATTTGTCTTAATATTTTACTTCTATATTTTATTCTATTATTATCTATTTTATTTTTCATTTTTAATGCTATAGTGTTTTTTCTAGGTGAAAAAGAAAATACATGTAAATATGATATTTTTATTGATTTTATTAAATTATAAGTTTCCATAAAATATTTATTTTTTTCACCCGGAAAACCTACTATTACATCAGAACCTATACAAGCATCTGGTATTATAGATATTATTTTATTTATTTTATTTAAATATAGTTTAGTTAAATATCTTCTTCTCATTTTTTTTAAAATATAATCACTACCTGATTGTAATGGTATATGAAAGTGATTTAAAAATTTTTTACTTTTAGATATAAATTTTATTATATTATCTGTTAATAAATTAGGTTCTATTGAAGATATTCTTATTCTTTTTAACTTTTTTATTTTATCTATTTTTTTTATTAAAAATAAAAAATCTTTATTATTATATTTATAATCTCCTATATTTACTCCTGTTAAAACTATTTCTTTTATTCCTTTATTTAAAATATAATATATATTATTTATAATATTTTTAATACTATTAGAACGTGATAATCCTCTAGCTAATGGTATTGTACAATATGAACATTTATAATTACATCCATCTTGTATTTTTAAAAAAGATCTAGTTCTATTTTTTTCTATTGAATATGCATCTTTATATTCGTTAGGTAATGTAAATAATTCACAAGAATATATATTTTTTTTTTTTTCTATATAATCAATAATATTAAATTTTTTATCATTACCTAATACTAAATTTATTCCTTTAATATTATATAATTTTTTTTTTTCAATTTGTGAATAACAACCTAATGCTATTATAAATGCCTTATTATTTTTTTTTAATATATATTTTACTTTATATTTTAAATCTTTTTCAGCTTTGTGAGTAACTGCACATGTATTTATTACATATATATCAGCATAATCTTTAAAATCTACTATTTTATATTTTTTTTTATTAAAACTTTTACTAATTATTGAAGTTTCAGAAAAATTTAATTTACATCCAATAGTAAAAAAGGCTATTTTTTTCATATTATTCCTGAACCTATTAATTCATTATTAATATACCATACAATAAATTGGCCTGGAGTAACTGCAAATTGATTTTTATCAAATTTTACTAAAATACCTAAATTATTAAAAAATAAAATTGCTTTTTCCATATTTTGATTATATCTTATTTTACACATTACTTTTATTTTTCCTTTATTTTTTTTTATTAAATTTAATATATATTTTTTTCTTATCCAATGTATAGTTTTTTTTTTATAAAAATAAATTTTTTATATAATTCTTTATGATTTTTTTTACATACATATAATATATTTCTATTTTTATTTTTATAAAATAAAAATAAAGGATATTTATATCCTTTTATATTTAAATGTTTTCTTTGTCTTTTTTATAAGCATTATAAAATTTTAATTTTAATGCTAATTTTCTTACTTCCTTTTTAGTTAAATTGCCTAATGGAAATAAACTTTTAGATAATTGATATTGATTTAATCTACATAAAAAATAAGATTGATCTTTTTTTTTATCTTTACCTGATAATAAACAATAAATAATTTTTTTTTTATTATAAATTTTTTTTTTTCTTACATAATGACCAGTTGCTATATAATCGACTTTTAGTTTTAATGCTTTCTTTAAAAATATCCCAAATTTTATTTTTTCATTACATATTATATCAGGATTAGGAGTAATTCCTTTTTTATATCCTTCATACATATAATTTATTACTCCTTTCCTATATTCTTTTCTTAAATCAAAAACATAAAATGGTATTTTTAATTTATTTGATATTAACATTGCATCTCTTATATCCTCCCACATACAATTATTATTACTCCAATTATACATAAATATTCCTATAACTTCATATCCCATTTTTTTTAATAAATATGCTGATACACTTGAATCTACTCCTCCTGATAATGCTATTACTACTTTTTTCATTTATTTTTCATAAATAAAATTTTTATCTTTTTTTATTTTTTCAAATATTTTTTTTTGTTTATTATTTATTCTTTTAGGTATCCATACAATTATTTTTATTATAAAATCTCCATATTCATATCCATTAATTGATGGTAATCCTTTTTTTTTTATTCTTATTTTTTGTCCATTTTGAGTTCCAGATTTAATCTTTATTTTAATTATTTCATCATTTAATGTATTTATATTTTTCACTGTTCCTAATAAAGCATCAGGTATAGATATATATAAATTATAATATATATTTTTTCCTTTTCTATTAAATATTTTATGTTGTTTTTCTTTTATTATAATTATTAAATCCCCTGTTTTTCCACCATAAGGTGCTTCATTTCCTTTTCCCTGTATTTTTAATTCTATACCTTCAGTAACTCCAGAAGGTATATTTATTTTTATTAATTCCTCTACTTTAATTAACACTTTCTTATTAGCAATTTGTGGAAATATTACTTTTCCTATACCATTACAAATATTACATTTAATAGTAGTTTGCATTCTTCCTAAAAAAGTCTTAGTTATATTAGTTACAACTCCAGTACCATTACAATTATAACAATTTTTAAATTTTATATTTGGGTCAACTTTTAATCTTTTAACTTTTATTATTTTTTCTACTCCATTATAAATTTCTTCTAAAGTAACATTTAAATTTATTCTTAAATTACTTCCTTTTATTTTATTATATTTTTTTTTTTTTCTTGTAAAATTAAAATCTGTAAAACTTTCACTAAAAATATCTCCAAAATTACTAAATATATCATCCATAGCTTCTTCTGTATATGAATAATTTTCTGAATAATTTTCTTTATTTCTATCATACATTTTTTTTTTATTAGAATCGCTTAAAACACTATAAGCTTCTGCTGCTTCTTTAAATTTTTCCTCTGCTATTTTATTATTTTGATTTTTATCTGGATGATATTTTATTGCTAATTTTCTATAAGCTTGTTTTATTTCATTTAATGAAGCATTTTTAGAGACTCCTAAAATTTTATAATAATCTTTCATAATAATTTATTTATAATTTTATTTCTTTATTAATAACCTACTATTACTTTTGCACAACGAATTAATTTATCGTATATATAATAACCTTCTTCTAATATTTTAACTATTTTATTTTTCATTTTTTCATTATTCACTTTTTTTTTAGATATAGCATTATGTATATCATAATTAAATTTATCACCAATTTTAACCTCTATTTTTTTAAGTCCATTATTTTCTAAAATACTTATAAATTTTTTATATATTAAATATATCCCATTTTTTTTTGTTATTTTTTCTTCTTTTATATAACGTTCAAAATCATCTAATATAGGTAAAATATTATTTATTATTTGTCCTTTATAATTTTTATATATTTTTTTATTTTCCTTTTCATTTCTATTTTTATAATTTTCAAATTCTGCTAATGTTCTTAAATATTTATCTTTATAATTTTCTTTATTACTTTTTTTATCGATATTATTTTTTTTATCGATATTACTTTTTTTATCGATATTAATATTTTTATCGATATTACTTTTTTTATCGATATTAATATTTTTATCGATATTACTTTTTTTATCGATATTAATATCCATATTATTATTTTTTATTTTTTCCGTATTATTCATTATTTTATAATTTTTATTATTAAATATATGATTTAATTAATAAAAAAAAACATTAATTATTATTTTTATTAATTTTTTAAAATTTATTTTTTATTTATTAATTAATATTTTTTTTTTTAAATTTATTATTAATTTTACAATATCTTTTTTTTTTTTTTTTTCTAAATTTATTATTTTAATAGGTGCTTTTAATAAATATTGTTTATTTTTTAATTTATTATTTATATTTAATAAATATTTTTTATAATACTTTATTTTTTTATATATTTTTTTATTTTCATTATTTTTATTAAATATTATTTTTTTTTTTAATAAAAAAAAAATTATATTTTTATAAATAAATAATAAATATTTATTTTTATTTTTTAATTTACTTTTTATTTTAATTTTTTTTATTAAAGTCAATTTATATATTAATTTAATATATATATTATTTTTAAAATTCTGTTTATTACTTTTATATATATAAATTACATTATTATTATTTGAATATTTAATAGTATTTAAATATTTTATAAAATTTAATGTATTATTAAATTTATTTATTATTTTTTTATTAAATTTTTTAATTTTAGGCCAACTAGAAATTGTTATATTTTTTTTTTTTTTAATAATTTCCAAATATATTCCGTTATAAAAGGAGCATATGGATGTAAAATTTTTAATAAGATATAAAAATAATTAAAAGTTTTTTTAATTAAATATTTATCTTTTATTTGTTTTTTAATATACTCTAAATATATAGAACAAAATGTTTTTTTAAATAAATTTTTTATTAAAATAAATGATTTATATATTTTATAATTATCTAAATAATTATTTAATTTATATATTTTATAATATAAAATATTTTTAAACCATTTTACCATTATTTTATTTAGTTTTTTTGTTTTTTTTTTATTATTTTGTTTTACTTTATATTTAATTTTTATTATTAATTGAAATGCATTCCATATTTTATTTATAAAATTTCTACCTTTTATACATAAATTATCATTAAAAATAAAATCATATTCAAAATTAGTACTTAATATTCCTGTTCTTATTCCATCTGCACCATATTTGTTTAATAATACATATAAATTTTTATAATTTCCTAAAGATTTAGATATTTTAATTTTATTATTATCTCTTGCTATACCTGTTAAATATACTTTTTTAAATGGATTTTTTTTTATTAAAAAACAACTTAACATTATCATTCTTAAAACCCAAAAAAATAATATATCATAACCAGTAACTAATATTTCTATAGGAAAATAATAATTAAAATCAATATTATTAGGTTTATTTATACCATATAATACTGATATTGGTAATATACAAGAAGAAAACCAAGTATCTAATACATCTTTATCTTGTTTTATATTATTTATGTTAATTTTTTTATATTTATTTTTTAATTTTTTAATAGCATTTTTAAAATTTTTTGCTACTACTAAATTATTTTTATAATAATAAACTGGTATTCTATGTCCCCATTTTAATTGTCTTGAAATATTCCAATCTTTAATATTATTTAACCATTTATTACATAAATTATTATATTTATTTTTAGGATAAAATATTATATTTTTTATTTTTTTT
Organism: Candidatus Shikimatogenerans bostrichidophilus; assembly: GCF_033372575.1. Classification (NCBI taxonomy): domain Bacteria; kingdom Pseudomonadati; phylum Bacteroidota; class Flavobacteriia; order Flavobacteriales; genus Candidatus Shikimatogenerans; species Candidatus Shikimatogenerans bostrichidophilus. The sequence goes on along the minus strand of NZ_CP104094.1, from coordinate 34,107 downwards.
AATACAGGTTGAATTAAATATTTCATTTTTAAAAACCATTGTGAAGATAATTTATTTTCTATTATTGTATTTGATCTATCTGAATAAGCTATTTTACTTATTATTTTTTCTTTTTTTACTAAATTTCCTAATTTTTTCAATTTTTTATAAATTTTTTTTCTTCCATAAAATCTATCTTTACCTTTTAAATACTTACAATTTTCATTTAATGTACCATCGTCATTAAAAATATTAATTATATTTAATTTATGTTTTTTATATATTTTATAATCTTCTTTACTATGGGCAGGAGTAATTTTTATACATCCTGTTCCAAAATTTTTATCTACTGATTTATCTGTTATTATTGGTATTACTCTATTTACTATTGGAACTATTAATTTATAATTTATAAAATTTTTATATCTTTTATCTTTTGGATTAATACATACAGCAGTATCTCCAAATATTGTTTCTGGTCTTGTAGTAGCTATTACTAAATATTTTTTTTTATCCTCTGTAAAATATTTTATATAATATAAAGTTTTTTTTATTTTTTTATATATTATTTCTTCATCAGAAATTGTAGTTTTTGCATAAGTATCCCAATTTACTAATTTATTTTTTTTATATATTATTCCTTTTTCATATAATTTTATAAATACTTTAATTACAGATTTATAATTATTTTTATCCATAGTAAATTGTTTTCTATTCCAATCACATGAACAACCTATACTTTTTAATTGTTTAATTATAATTTTATTATATTTTTTAGCCCAATTTAATAATATTTTATAATATTTTTTTTTTCTTAAATTTTTTATATTTATTCCATTGTTTTTTAATTCTTTTATTACTTTTATTTCTGTAGCTATAGAAGCATGATCTGTTCCAGGTATCCAACATACATTATATCCTAACATTCTATGTCTTCTTGCTAATATATCTAATATAGTACTATTTAATATATGTCCAATATGTAAATCTCCTGTTATATTAGGGGGAGGAAGTAATAATAAATAAGGTTTTTTCTTTATATTGAAATTAGAATTAAAATATTTTTTTTTTAACCAAATTTTATATATTTTTTTATTTATTATTTTAAAATTATAATTATTCATTTATTTTATAATAATCAACTAATTGTATTATTGACATTATAGATGCATCTCCTTTTCTATATCCAAATTTTAAAATTCTTGTATATCCTCCTTTTCTATTAATAGTTTTTTTTAAAATTTCATTAAATAAAATTTTTACTACTTTTTTATTTTTTAATTTTTTTAATATTATTCTTTTAGTATGAATATTATTTTTTTTTAATTTATTTATTATTGGCTCAATATATTTTTGTAATTCTTTTGCTTTACATAAAGTAGTATATATAGATTTATAAATAATTAAATTACATGACAAATTAGATAACAAACTTTTTCTATGTGAATATTTTCTACTTAAATTTTTTTTATTTTTTATATGTCTCACGTATTTTAAAATATTGTTTTTTATTTATTAAATTATTAAAATTTTTAATTAAAATTTTAGAAGCTTTTATTAATGCCTTTAGAGGTTTTATTGAACTATCAGTTAAAATTTCTATTCTTAAAATATCTATTTTTTCAATATTTTCATTGTAGTTATCTATTTGTTTAATAAAATATTTTACATTTAAAATTGGTGTATAAATACTATCAATAGCTATATAATCTTTATATCTTGGTTTATTTTCACTTTCTATATATCCTTTTCCTTTTTTTACTATTATTTTTATATTAAACTTTGCTTTTTCATCTTTATTACAAATTATTAATTTTTTATTTATTATTTTAAAATATTTTGAATATTTTTCTATTTCCCCTGCATATATTTTATTTTTTTTATTATTTATTTTAATATTTATTTTTTCTGTTTTTATTTTTTTTTTAGAATTTTTTAATTTAAATCTTATTTTTTTTAAATTTAAAATTATTTCAGGTACATCTTCTATAAACCCTTTTATATAACTTAATTCATGTTTTATTCCCTTTATTTTAAAATAATTTATTGCATAACCATATATAGAAGATAATAAAACTCTTCTTAAAGAATTACCTATTATAACTCCATAACCACTATTTATATTGTAAATTTTAAATATTCCTAAATTTTTATTATTTTTTTTTATTATTATTTTAAAATCTTTCATAATAATTTATTATATAATTATTTATTATATAATTATTTATTATATAATTCTACAATTAATTGATGATCAATGTCTATATTTTTTATATTAGGTAATTTTAAACATTCTGAAGACATATTTTCTTCATTCCATTTTAACCAATCTTTATTTTTATTTTTATTTATTGTTAATGCATTTAAAACATTTATATTATTTTTCATTTTTTCATTTAATGAGATTATATCACCTATTTTTATATTAAATGAAGGTATATTAATAGTTTTATTATTTACTTTAATATGTTTATGAGTCACTAATTGTCTAGCTGCATATCTAGATACTGCATAACCTATTCTATATACTACATTATCTAATCTACGTTCACACATTTGTAATAATAATTCTCCTGTTATTCCTTTTTTTTTATTTACTATATTAAACATTCTTTTAAATTGTTTTTCTAATATTCCATATTTATATTTTACTTTTTGTTTTTCTAATAATTGAATATAATAATTAGATTTTTTTACTATTCTTTTTTTTAATAAACCATGTTGACCTGGTGGATATTGTTTTTTTTTAAAATATTTTTTATTTCCGTATATATATTTATTTAATCTTCTTGAAATTTTATTTCTTGGTCCTATATATCTTGACATAATTTATTATATTATATTCTTCTTTTTTTTGGTGGTCTACATCCATTATGAGGTAATGGTGTTCTATCTTTTATTGATCTAATATTAATCCCATTATTACTTATTGTTCTTATAGCTGATTCTCTTCCAGAACCTGGTCCTTTAATTATTATACTTACTTTTTTTATACCTAATTGAATACATTTTTCACAAATATTTTTAGCTGTTATTTGTCCTGCAAATGGAGTATTTTTTTTTGATCCTTTTAATTTCATTTTACCGGATGAAGACCATGCTAAAACATTACCTTTTTTATCCGTTAATGATATAATTATATTATTAAATGTAGAATGTATATATATATTTCCATCCCCATAATATATTTTTTTTTTTTTTAATTTATTTTTAATTTTCTTCTTTTTCATTTTTTTTTTATTTAGTTCGTTATTCATATTATTAATTTATGTTTTTTTAGTATTACTTTCATATAATTTTTATTTTATACCATTTTCAAATTTTTTTTAATGATCATTTTTTTTGTTTTTTGATATTTTCATTAATTTTTAATTTTAAATAATAATTTTCTTTTATTTCTTTTAATGCATTATAAGTTGCTTTTACACAATTATATACATTAGAAGAGCCTATAAATTTTGCGTATACATTTTTTATTCCTGCTAATTCTAATACTATTCTTGCAGATCCTCCTGCAATTACTCCAGTTCCTTTATAAGCTGGATATAATAATATTTTTGAACTACAATATTTATAACTTTGTTCATGAGGAATAGTTTCATTTACTATTGGAATTTTTATTAAATTTTTATTAGCTTTTACTTCAGCTTTATATATAGAATTTGGAATTTCTTTTGCTTTTCCCATTCCATAACCTACTATTCCATTATAATTACCTTTTACTATTATACAAGTAAAACTAAAATCTCTTCTTCCTTTTGTAACTTTACATACTCTTTTTATTTTAACTATCTTTTCTTTAATATCTTTTATTTTTATCATTTTTTTTTTATATTTTTATTCCATTTTTTCTAATTGCTTCTATTAAAATTTTTATTCTTCCTTTATATCTATATTTTTTTATATCTACAAATATTTTTTTAATCTTTAATTTTAACATTTTTTCAGCTATTTTTTTTCCTACTATATTTGACATTTCTGATTTAGTCATTTTTTTATTATTTTTTTTTTTTTCTATTATTGAAGAATATGATATTAGTGTAATTTGATTAATATCATCTATTATTTGAACATATATTTCTTTATTACTTCTAAATACTGATAATCTTGGTATATTCATATTTCTTATATTTCTATTATTACCTTTCATTATTATATTATTATACTGATTTTCCTTTTTTAATTATTATTTTTTCATTTATATATCTTATACCTTTTCCTTTATATGGTTCAGGTTTTTTTAAAGATCTTATTTTTGATGCTACTATTCCTAATAATTGTTTATTAATACAAAAAATATTTATTATTATATTATTATTATCTCCTATTTCCTTTTCTGTTGTTATATTTATTTCTTTACAAAATTTCATTACTATTTTATGTGAATATCCTACATTTAAATTTAATATTTGCCCATTTCCTATTGCATTATATCCTACTCCTACTAATTTTAATTTTTTATTATATCCTTTATTTACTCCTTTTATCATATTATATATTAACATTCTATAAAGTCCATGTAAACTTTTATATTTTTTAATATTTTTTTTTTTATTTATTAAATATATTTTATCTTCTAATATTTTTATTATTATATTATTATTTATTTTTTGTTTTAAATTGCCTAATTTTCCTTTTACATATATATATTTATCTTTTTTATATATATTTACATTATTAGGAATAATTATATATTTTTTTCCTATTCTTGACATATTATTATTTTATTTAATATATTATACATAATATTTCTCCTCCTATTTTTTTAATTTTTGCTTCTTTTCCTGTCATTACTCCACTTGAAGTAGATATTATTGATATTCCATATCCATTTAATACTTTATAAATATTTTTATATTTTAAATATTTTCTTAAACTTGGTTTACTTATTCTTTTTATTTTTCTTATTACTGAATTATTATTTATATATTTTAAATATATTTTTATTTTCTTAATTTTATTTTTATATATTTTATATTTTTTTATATAATTATTATTATATAATACTTTAGTTATATTTTTATTTATTTTTGAATAATTTACTTTTACATATTTTTTTTTAACATTACATGCATTTCTTATTAATGTTAAATAATTTCCGATAGTATCCATTTCCTATTTTTTTTTATTTTTTTTTCTTTTTATAATTCTTTTGCATCTTCCTCCATATATATTATTATTTTTAAATGGTAATCCTAAATTTATTAATAATTCTTTAGCTGAATTATCATCTTTTGTACTTGTTACAAAACTTATATTCATTCCATAAATTCTTTTTACTTTTTCAAAATTAATTTCTGGAAATATTATATGTTCTTTTATACCTAAATTATAATTTCCTTTTCCATCAAAACTATTTTCTTTTATTCCATTAAAATCTTTTGATCTTGGTAATGCTACTGAAATTAATCTTTCTAAAAATTCATACATTATATTTCTTCTTAATGTTACCATACATCCTATTTTTGTTCCTTTTCTTAATTTTAATCCTGATATATCTTTTTTTGATAATCTATAAGTTGATTTTTGACCTGTTAATAATGATAAATCTTCCATAGTATCTACTATATTATTTTTATTTCTTACCCCTACCCCTATATTAATTACAATTTTTTTTAATTTAGGTACTTGCATTATATTTTTATATTTTAATTTTTTTTTTAAATTATTAATTACTTTTTTTTCATATAATAATTTTATTCTTGGTATATACATAATTATTATTCCTCTTTTTTATATGTTTTTCCTACTCTTATTATTTTTTTTTTTTTTGACTTATATTTTAATTCTTTATTATAATTAGTGAAATATTTTTTCATTTCATATATTTCTCCTTTCATTATCCAGACTTTAACTCCTATTTTTCCATATTTAGTATTGGCTTCTGATAATGAATAATCAATATTTGATCTTATTGTTGACAATTTTATACTTCCTTCTTTATATACTTCTGTTCTAGCTATTTCTGATCCATTTAATCTCCCTGATATTTTTATTTTTATTCCCTTTATTTTTTTTTTCATTGCTGATTTTATTGCATATTTAATAGATTTTTTATAAGATATTCTACTTTCTACTTGTCTACATATATTTTTAGATACTAATATTGAATCTATTTCAGGATATTTTACATCTACTACATTAATATAAACAAATCTCTTAGTTATTTTTTCTTTTTTTTTATAATATAAATATTCTTTTTTCTTTATTATATTATTTATTTCTTTTTTTAACTTATCTACTTCTTTTCCTTTTTTTCCTATTACTATTGCAGGTTTAGATGTACATATAGTTATTACTACTCTATTATTCATTTTTTCTATTATTATTGTCGATATACAATATTTATATCTATTATTTATATATTTTCTTATCCTATTATCTTCATTTACATTTAAATAATAATTTTTTATCCATATTGATTTCCATCCATAAATTATTCCTAATCTATTAGATATTGGATTTGATTTTTGTCCCATTTTTATTTTTTATTTCTAATTTTATTATACTTAATCTTTTTCTTATTTCATTTATCCTTCCTTGTGGGGCATATTTTACTCTTTTTATTATTCCTGAACTATTAACTATTAAACTATAAATATATAAATTTTTTATATCCTTTTTTCCTGTTTTTATTTTATAATTTGATATTGTTGATAATATTAAATTTATTAATATTTTTGATTTTTTATAACTTATATAATTTTTTAAAATTTCAATTGCTGTTAAAACCTTTTTACCTTTTATTAAATTTATTAAATTTCTTATTTTTCTTGGAGATATTCTTACATTTTTTATATAAGAATAAAATTTTGTTTTATTTTTTTTTTTTATTTTTAACGCTGTATTTCTTTTTCTTTTTCCCATTTTTTATTATTATTTTTTATTTTTTTCTTTTTTTCCTGAATGACCTTTAAAATTTCTAGTTGGTGCAAATTCTCCTAATTTATAACCTACCATTTCTTCGGTAATAAATACTGAAATAAATTTTTTACCATTATGTACTAATATTGTGTTTCCTATGAATTCTGGTATTATTACTGATGATCTTGACCAAGTTTTTATAGATTTTTTATTTTTTCTTTCTAAATTATTTATTTTTATTTTTTTTAATAATTTATAATCTATATATGGTCCTTTTTTTAATGATCTAGGCATTTTTTTTTATTTTAAAATATATTTTGAATATTTTTTATTTTTTTTACGTGTTTTAAATCCTTTTGCGTAAATTCCTTTTCTACTTTTTGGATGTCCTCCTGATGCTTTACCTTCACCCCCACCCATCGGATGATCAATAGGATTCATTGCTACTCCTCTTGTTCTTGGTCTTTTTCCTAACCATCTATTATTTCCTGCTTTTTTTAATTTTTTAAATTTATGATTTTTATTTGATATACTTCCTATTGTTGCCATACTCTTTAATAATACCATTTTTTTTTCATTTGATGATAATTTTATAATTGCATATTTTTTATCCTTTGATATTAATTTTGAATATGTTCCTGCACTTCTTGAATATATAGCTCCATTTCCTGGTATATTTTCTACACAACATATTATAGTTCCTAAAGGAATTAAATCTAATGTAGTTGAATCTCCTATATTTAATGATGATTTTTTTTTTGATGATATTATTCTATCTCCTATTTTTAATCCTTTTACTGATAAAATATATTTTTTTTCTCCATCTTTATAATACAATAATGATATATATGATGATCTATTAGGATCATATTCTTTTTTTTTAACTGTTGCTATTACATCATATTTATTTCTTTTAAAATCTATTAATCTATATTTTTTTTTATGGCCTCCTCCTATATATCTTACCGTTATTCTACCTTGATTATTTCTACCTCCTGATTTTAATTTTCCATATATTAATTTATTGTACTTAAATCTCTTTTTTTTTATTATTTTCATTATTAATCAATAATTTAATTTTTTTTTTATTATTTTCATTATTATTCAATAATTTAATTTTTTTTTTATTATTAAAATATTTTACTATTATTTTTCTAATTATTTTATTTTTTTTTTTTATTTTAATAATATTTATTTTTTTTACTATTAAACTATAATTTATTTTAAAATATTTTTTTAATTGTATTTTATTAATATTTTTATTATTTAAATAATAACTATATAAATTATATTTTTTATATAATTTAATTGACTTATAAGTTTTTAAAGGCCTTATTAATAATTTCATAATTTTATTATATTAATTATATTTTTTATTTTTTTATTTATAAATATTATATAATCTGATATTAATATTTTATATATATTAATTTGTTTTATATTATTAATTGTAACAGTTTTAATATTTTTTGATGATATTAGTAAGTTTTTATATTTTTTATCTGTTATTATTAAATATTTTTTTTTATTATTTATTTTTATTTTTAATTTTTTAAAATAATTAATAAAATATTTAGTTTTATGTGAATAAAATTTTATTTTTTTTAATCTAAATACTTTTTTATTAATTATTTTATTACATAATAAAATTTTTTTCACTATTTTATAAACCTTTTTATTTATTTTATTTTTATAATTTCTATTATTTTTTGGTCCAAATATTCTTCCTCCTCCTCTAAATATAGGATTTTTTATATCTCCTTTTCTTGCCTTTCCTGTTCCTTTTTGCTTTTGTAATTTTCTAGTACTTCCTTTTATTTCACTTCTTTCTTTTGTTTTACTTGTATTTTTTCTTTTTGAATTAAGATATTTTTTTACATATAAATAAATTATATGTTCTTTATTTTTGAACATATTATATTTATTTATTATATTTATATTTTTTTTTATCTTATTATTATTTATTAAATTTTCCATATTTTTTTTTTATTATTAAATATTTATTATTTTTTCCTGGTACTGATCCTTTTACTAATAAAATATTTTTTTTTATTAATAATATTTTTATTTTTTTAACGGTTACTTTTTTATTTCCCATTCTTCCTGCCATTTTCAATCCTTTTATTACTTTAGCTGGATAAGTTCCTGCTCCTATAGATCCTGGTGCTCTTAATCTATTATGTTGTCCATGTGTTTTTGATCCAACTCCTGAAAATTTATGTCTTTTAACTACTCCTTGAAAACCTTTTCCTAAAGAATATCCTGTTATATCTATTTTTTCTCCTATATTAAATATCTCTAAATCAATTTTTTTTTTATTTTTTATATATTTTATTTCATTCTCTGTTAATCTATTAAATTCTATAATTTTTTTATAATATTTACTATTATATTTTTTAAATATTCCCATTAATGGTTTATTTACTTTTTTTACTTTTATATACCCTAATAATATTTTATTATTACTTTTTTTTATAATAAATCCTTTTTCTGTTTTTATTACTGTACATGTATATATTTTACCTTTTCTAAATACATTTATCATTTTTATTTTTTTTCCTATTAAACCTATCATTTACTTACTTTTTTTTTATATTCGTATTTTCTTTTATTTTTTTTAACTCGTATGATATATAGTAATATTTAATTATCATATTATATATTATAATTTATTATCTATTATTTTATTTAAAATATTTTTTGGTACTTCTTCATAATGTGAAAATATCATATTTGAATATGCTCTACCTGATGATAATGATCTTAATATTGTCACATACCCAAACATTTCTGATAAAGGTACTAAAGCATTAATTATTTTTTCATTATTTTTATTATCTATTATATTTTTTATTATTCCTCTTCTTTTATTTATATCACTCACTATATTACCCATATTTTCATTTTGACAATTAATTACTAATTTCATTATAGGTTCCATTATTATTGGTTTAGTTTTTTTTGATGAATTTCTATACCCATTTTTAGCTACTATTTCAAATGATAAAGAATCTGAATCTACTGAATGATAAGATCCATCTAATAATACTATTTCCATTGAATCTATTTCATATCCTAATAATGGCCCTATTTGCATAGAATATTTAAATCCTTTTTCTATTGAACTTATATATTCCTTTGGAATATTCCCTCCTTTTACTTTATTTATAAATTTTAATCCTTTTTTTTTATATGGTCCTATAGTAAATAAAATTTCTGCAAATTTTCCTCTTCCACCTGTCTGTTTTTTATATATTTCTCTATGAGTAATTTTTTTAGTTATTTTTTCTTTATATTCTACTTTTGGTTTACCTTTATTAATATCTAAATTAAATTCTCTTTTTATTCTATCTATTATAATATCTAAATGTAATTCTCCCATTCCATAAATTATTATTTGTCCTGTTTTATTATCCATTTTTACTTTAAATGTTGGATCTTCTTCTTCCATTTTAGATAAAGCTAAATTTAATTTTTCTATTTCAGATTTTATTTTTGTTTCTATCGCTATTCCCATAACTGGTTTAGGAAATAATATTTTTTCTAATATTATTGGATTATTTTCATCACATAATGTATCTCCTGTTTTTATATCTTTTAATCCTACTCCTGCAAATATATCTCCTGCACATATTTTATTTATAGGAATTTGTTTATTTGCATGCATTTGATACATTCTGGATATTCTTTCGGTTTTATTAGTTCTTGAGTTTAATACATAATCACCAACTTTTAAACTTCCTGAATATACTCTAATAAATACTAATTTACCATAATATTTATTAGTAGATATTTTAAATACTAATGAACAATAAGGATATTTATAATTTGGTTTAACAATACATTTTTTTTTATTTATTTTTTCTATTCCTATTATTTTTTTTGATTTTAAAGGAGAAGGTAAATACATACATATTGCATCTAACATTTTTTGTACTCCTTTATTTTTAAATGAAGAACCACATAACATAGGTATTAAATTCATTTTACATGTTTCTTTTTTTATTATAGATATTATTTTTTTTTTTTTAATTTTTTTTCCTTCTAAATAATTATTCATTATTTCTTCATCGTATTCAGATAAATTCTCTAATATTTTTTTTTTATATTTTTTTATTTTTTCTATTTCATTCTCTGGTATATCTTTTATATTATATTTCATTCCATAATTTTTATTCTCCCATATTATATATTTTTCTAATATTATATCTATAATACCTATAAATTTTCCCTCTTTTTCTAATGGCAATTGTAATATAATCGTATTACATTTTAATTTTTTTTTTACATCTTTACAAACTTTTAAGTAATTAGAACCTTTTCTATCCATTTTATTTACATACCCTATTCTTGGTATTTTATATTTATTTGCTTGTTTCCAAACTGTTTCTGATTGTGGTTCTACTCCTTCTACTGAACTAAATAATACTACCATTCCATCTAATACTCTTAATGATCTTTCTACTTCTACTGTAAAATCTACATGACCAGGAGTATCTATTATATTTATATAATAATCTTTTTTATTATATTTCCATATACATCTAGTTGCTGCAGATGTTATTGTTATCCCTCTTTCTTGCTCTTGTTCCATCCAATCCATTGTTGTATTTCCTTCATGTACCTCTCCTATTTTATGACTTCTTCCTGTATAATATAATATTCTTTCTGTTGTTGTTGTTTTTCCTGCATCAATATGCGCTACTATTCCTATATTTCTAGTATATTTTAATTTATTTTTATTCATATTTTTATTTTATATATTAATATTTTTAAATGCTTTATTAGATTCTGCTAATTTATATATATTATTTCTTTTTTTTATTGCCTCTCCTATTCCATTATAAGCGGCTATTATTTCATTAGCTAATTTATCAGACATTGTTTTTTCTTTTCTTTTTTTGGCATATAATATTAACCATTTAATTGATAAATATATTTTTTTTCTTTTATTAATTTCAATTGGTATATTATAATTAGTTCCTCCTATTTTTTTATTTTTTATTATTTTTTTAGGCGCAATATTTTTTAACGATTTTTTAAATATTATTAACGGATTTATATCTTTTATTTTATTATTTATGATATTTAACGCATTATAAAATATTTTATAAGCTAAATTTTTTTTTCCATCTCTCATTAAATTATTTACAAAATAAGTTACTAATTTACTATTATATTTATAATCTTTTTTATAAATTCTTTTTTTAAATTTTATTTTTCTCATTTATTTATATATTATATATTATTTATATATTTAAATGTTGATAATATTTTTGTTTTATTATCTATAATAGCTATATTATGCTCATAATGGGCTGATAACAAATTATCTTTAGTTAAATAAGTCCATTTATCTTTACTTAATTTTATTTTACTTGTTCCTTGATTAACTATAGGTTCAATTGATAATACCATTCCATTTTTTATTTTTATCCCTGTATTTTTTTTTCCATAATTAGGAATATTTGGATATTCATGTATTTTTCTGCCTATTCCATGTCCAAATAAATCTTTTACTACTTTAAACCCCTTATTAGTTATAAATTTATTTATTTTATATCCTATATCTCCTATTCTTTTTCCAATTTTACTCTCTTTTATTCCTATATATAATGATTTTTTTGTATATTTTAATAATTTTTTTTTTATTTTTGATATTTCCCCTACTCCAAAAGTATATGCATGTTCACCATAATATTTATTCATTAATACTCCACAATCTATAGATATTATATCTCCTTCTTTTAAATTAATATTTCTAGGTATTCCATGAACTACTTCATTATTTATAGATGTACAAATAGTATTTGGATAATTATATAATCCTAAAAACGCTGGTTTTCCACCATTATCATTAATATATTCATAAGCTATTTTATCTAATTTTAATAAATTTACTCCAGGTTTTATATATTCTGACATTATTCCTAATGTTTTAGAAGTTAATATTGAACTTTTTTTTATTAACTTTATTTCTTCTTTATTTTTTATCAACATTTTTTTTTATATAGGTGGTACTAGATTCGAACTAGTGACCTTTTGCTTGTAAGGCAAACGCTCTAAACCAACTGAGCTAACCACCTTTTTAGAAATTATATTTCTATAATTTAATTTTATTATAATTAATTTTATTATAATTAATTTTATTATAATTAATTTTATTATAATTAATTTTATTATAATTAATTTTATTATAATTAATTTTATTATAATTAATTTTTATTATTAACTATTAATTATTTTTTTTTCAATTTTGAAATTAATTCTATATCATTTAATATATTACTATATTTAATATTTTTTTTATTATTCCATTTAATATAATTAATTTTCATTTTATTGGCTATATAATATTTATATTTATATTTATTTTTTATTTTTTTAATACTTTTTATTAATTTTGGTATTATTTTTCCGTAATATTTATATTCATTTCCATTTTTAGGATAATCTAATTTTTTAATTTTTTTTTTTTTTAAATAATAAATAGGTTTTTTATTTTTAAATGGATATTCTTTTTTTTTTAATTTTTTATTAGTTAATAAATATAATTGATCCCATAATATACGTTTATATATATTTATATTACTTATAATTTTTTTATTTTTCATTATTTTTAATATATATATATATTGACTTATTCTATTTGTATTTTTTAATTTCTTTAACGTATCTTCTATTAATTTTTGTATATTTCTTCCATATTGAGGAAATATTATTTTACTTTTTTTAGTATTATATTCCATTTTTATTATTTATTGAATTATTTTATTTATTAATATTTTTTTTTTTTATGTCAAAAATATGTAAAATTACTAATAAACGTCCAATTAAAGGTAATAAAATATCTCATTCAAATATTAAAACTAAAAGATGGTTTAAAATTAATTTTTTTAATAAAAAATTTTTTATTAATAACAAATGGATAAAACTTAAACTATCTACTTCAGCTATTAGATTAATTAAAAAAAAAGGTATTAATTTTATTATTAAACTATTAAATATTAAATAATGTAATTATATTAATATTATTTTATTATTTTATTTAAATAATAATAAAATTTATCTATTTCTTCTTTATTATTATATAATCCTAAACTTACTCTTATTGTACCATTTAATTTTAAATATTTCATTAATGGTTCTGCACATTGATTTCCTATTCTTACTTGTATACCATAGTTATTTAATAATAATCCAATATCATAATTATTTTTATTTTTTATATTAAATGACAATATTGATGATGAATTAATATTATCTTTTCCATATAAAATAATTTTTTTATTTTTTAATAATAATTTTTTCAAATAATTAATTAATTTATTTTCATATATATTAATGTTATAAATTTTTATTTTATTTAAATATTTTATTACATACATAAAACTATATATTGAAGCTATATTTATTGTTCCTGCTTCTAATTGTTTATATCCATTCTCATATATAGTATTCTTATATCTTACTTCTTTTATCATTCCTCCTCCATATTGATATGGTATTAATTTATTTAATATTTCTTCTTTACAATATAATATTCCTAATCCTGTAGGACCATATATTTTATGACTAGAAAATACTAAAATATCTACATTTAATTTTTGTACATCTATAGGGATATGAGCAATTGATTGAGCACAATCTAAAATAATTAATATGTTTCTATTATAATTTTTTATTATTTCTACTATTTTTTTTATAGGTAAAATAGTACCAAATACATTTGATATATGAGTAATAGAAACAATTTTAGTTTTTTTAGATAATTTATATTTCAAGTATTTTAAAGATATATTATATTTTTCATTAATTTTTAATATTTTTAATTTAAGTTTTTTTTTTTTACATAATATTTGCCATGGAATTAGATTTGAATGATGTTCTAATTGAGAGATAATAATTTCATCATTTTTTTTATTAATATTTTTTAAACATACTGATAATAAATTAATTGATTCGGTAGTACTTTTAGTAAATATTATTTCTTTATAACTATTAGCATTAATTAATTTTTTAATTGTTTTTCTACATTCATCTACATATATTGTAGATTTTACACTTAAATAATTATTATATCTATAAAGATTAGAATTATAATTATAATAATAATATTTTATTTTATCTATTAGAATTTTAGGTTTTTGTGTAGTTGAAGAATTATCGAAATATATTAATTTATAGCCATTTATAATTTTTTTTAATATAGGAAATTCTTTTCTTATTAATTTAATTTCTTTTTTATTAAACATTTTAAATAATTGTATATAATTTTTTAATAATATTATTTTTTATATTATTTAAATATTTATTTTTTAAAATTAAATATTTATAAATATTTGATAAATAAAATATTATTTTACATTTTTTTAATTTTAATCCTCTAGTTAATAAATAATAAATTATATTTTTATCTATTTTTCCTAATGTAAATCCATGTGAACATATTACTTTATTAGAATTAATATTTAATTCTGGTTTAGCAAATAAAAATACTTTATTAGATAAAATAAAATTTTTATAATTTTGTAATGATATATTATTTTTAGTTTTATTTTTTATATTTATATTTCCATTTATTACACAATATGAATTATAATTATAAACTCCTATATAATATAATTTATTATTACAATAATTATAATTATTTTTTATATTTATATAATTTTCTAATATTTGATTTTTGCTTAATATTATTATATTATATACTCTAGTATAACATTTATTATTTATATATTTTATATTTATATCATTTAAAGTTAATCTATTATTATAATCTATATTATATAATATTAATTTACTTTTATAATCTTGATATATATAGATATTGTTAATATTATTTATATATAATGTTTTATTATTATATTTATAATAATTTACTTCACTGTTTTTTTTTAATAATATATTAATTATTGAATTATTAATTATTTTTTTTTTATTATTATTAATTATATATTCCTCTATAATATTAATTTTATTTTTTACTTTTATAAATACATTATCATTTATTATTTCTTTATATTTATAATTTTTTAAATATATATAATATATTTTTAAATCTATTATTAAAATGTTTTTTATATCTATTAAATAAATATATTTTTTTTTATTTGATAAGTATAATATATTAATTAAAGAATAATAATTATAAAATCTAAAATATTTTAAATATTTATTAATTATTTTTTTTATTAATATTTTTTTAATTTTTATTAATTTTTTTATATTTTTTTTAATTATTATATTTGTTAATTTCCCATTTTTATATGTAATATTTATATCATTATTATATTTTATATTTAATTTATATTTTTTTTCATTTTTATTATATTTATTATTTTTATTATTATATATTTTATTTAATTTTATAATATTTTTAATTTTTGAATATTTATATTTATCCTTTATATTATTTTTTTTTTTTTTTAATTTTTTTAATAATTTTTTTTTTTTTTTTTTTTTTTTTTTTTTTTTTTTTTTTTTTTTTTTTTTTTTTTTTTTTTTTTTTTTTTTTTTTTTTTTTTTTTTTTTTTTTTTTTTTTTATTTTTTTTTTTTTTTTTTTTTTTTTTTTTTATTTTTTTTTTTTTTTTTTTTTTTTTTTTTTTTTTTTTTTTTTTTTTTTTTTTTTTTTTTATTTTTTTATTTTTTTTATTTTTTAATTTTTTTATTTTTTTTTTTTTTTTTTTTTTTTTTTTATTAATATTTTTAATAATTTTTTTCTTTTTTTTTTATTTATATTTTTTATTAATTCTTCTATTTTCATTGTTTTACTATTTTTTTATATCCATATTTTTCTATTTTTTCTATTATATTCTTATTACTACTTTTTATTATTTTTCCATTATATAATATATGCACATAATTAGTATTTATATATTTTATAATATTTGTATTATGTGTAATTATTATTATTGAACATTTATATTTTTTTTTATATTTATTTATATTTTTAAATATTATATTTAATGTATCTATATCTAATCCAGAATCAATTTCATCTAATATAACTAATTTAGGTTTTAATAATAACATTTGTAATATTTCATTTTTTTTCTTTTCTCCACCTGAAAAACCTACATTAAAATAACGATATAAATAATTTTTATTTATTTTTAATTTTTTACATACTTTATATATTTTTTTTAATATTACTCTATTATTATATTTTTTTTTTAATATAGTTTTTAAATAACTATACATTGTTATACCATTTATTTCTATTGGATATTGAAATGATAAATAAATTCCTAATTTTGATATTTCATAAGGTGATAAATTATTAATTAATTTATTATTAAATAATATTTTTCCTTTTTCAATTATATATTTTTGTTTACCTGATATTACATATGATAATGTACTTTTTCCTGATCCATTTGGTCCCATAATGATATGAATTTCATTATTTTTAATTTTTAAATTTAAACCTTTAATAATTAAATTATTTTTTATTTTTACATATAAATTATTTATATCTAACATATATTTATTCTATTCTATTCTATTCTATTCTATTCTATTATATTATATTCTATTATATTATATTATTTTATTTTATCCTACAGTATTCTTTAATTTTATATTTAATAATTCTTTAGCTTCTAATGCAAATTCTAAAGGTAATTCTTTAATTATTTCCATACTAAAACCATTTACTATTATTGACATTGCATTTTCATTATTTATTCCTCTTTGATTACAATAATAGATTTGTTCTTCTTCTATATTAGATATCGTTGATTCATGTTCTATTTTAGCTGAAGAATTAGTAGATATTATATAAGGTAAAGTATGAGTACTACATTTATTACCTATTAATAATGAATCACATTGAGTATAATTATTAGAATTTTTAGAATTCTTATTTATCTTTACTAATCCTCTATATGTATTAATTGATTTATCCATACATATACTTTTAGATATTATTATACTTTTTGTATTTTTTCCTATATGTATCATTTTAGTTCCTGTATCTATTTGTTGATAATTTTTAGTTAATGAAACTGATCTAAATTCGCCAATTGAATTATCTCCTTTTAAAATACATGATGGATATTTCCAAGTTAATAATGAACCAGTTTCTAACTGTATCCATGTAATTTTTGAATTTTTATTGCATATTCCTCTTTTAGTAACAAAATTATATATTCCCCCTTTTCCTTTTTTATTACCAGGATACCAATTTTGTACTGTTGAATATTTAATGTTTGCATTTTTTAATGCTATTAATTCTACTACTGCTCCATGTAATTGATTTTTTTTTCTTATTGGGGCTGTACAACCTTCTAAATAACTTACTGATCCACCTTCATCAACTATTATTAATGTTCTTTCAAATTGACCAATTAAACTATTATTTATTCTAAAATATGTTGATAAATCAATTGGACATTTTACTCCTTTTGGAATATAACAAAAAGAACCATCTGAAAAAACTGCTGAATTTAATGAGGCATAATAATTATCTTTATAAGATACTACAGTACCCATATATTTTTTTATTAAATTACTATATTTAGTTATTGCTTCATTTATTGAACAAAATATGATACCATATTTATTCAATATTTTTTTATAAGTTGTAGTAATACTAGTAGAATCAAAAATAAAATCAATTGATACTTTTTTATTTTTTTTATTATTTTTTATAGGAACTCCTAATTTTTCAAAAGTTTTTATTATTTTTTTATCTAATTTATTATTTTTTTTTACAATTTCTGAAAAATAACTAATTAAATTAAAATTAATTTTTTTATAATTTAAGTTTGACCATTTAGGATATTTTAATTTTTTCCAATACTTAAAAGATTTTAATCTCCATTTTGTCATCCATTTTGGTTCATTTTTTAATTTTGATATTTTTTTAATTATTTTTTTATTTATACCTATTGATAACGTATTAGATTTTATATTTGTATAAAATCCATATTTATATATATTATTTTTAATTTTCATTATTTATATTATATTAATTTATTATTTTATATAATTTTATTATTTCATATATATTTAATTCTTCTATTCTTTTAAAAAACAATTTATTATTTTTTTTATTTTTTAAATAATTAAATAATGAATTTTTTATTATTTTTCTTTTATATTTAAAACATTCTTTTATAAATAAAATAAATTTTTTATATTTTATATTATTTATTTTTAATAAATTTGTTTTTTTTTTTTTTAACTTAATTACTGTTGAATTTACTTTTGGAATAGGAAAAAAATTTTTATTATTTATATTAAATAATTTAATTACTTTAAAATATAAATTAATGTTAATTGATAATTTAGTTTTAAATTTCTTATTAAGACTTAATATACTATTTACAAATTCTTTTTGAAACATACCAATACATTCAACTATATATTTTTTATTCTTTATTATCCATAATATTAATTTACTTGATATATTATATGGAAAATTACCAATTATATAATATTTTTTATAACCTAATTTTTTTAAATTACAATTTAAAATATTTTTATTAATTATTTTATATTTTTTAAACTTTTTTTTTAATATATTAATTAATGTTTTATCAATTTCTATTAATATAATTTTTTTTTTTTTTATTTTAATAATTTCCTTACTTAAATTTCCTATTCCTGCACCTATTTCTAATATACAATCATAATTAATATTACTTTTTTTTAATATATTAATTATTTTTATTATATAATAGTTATTAATTAAATAATTTTGACTATAATATTTTTTTATTTTCATCTATTATTTAAAATATTTTTTATTTTATTAATATCATTTTTATAAATTTTATTAAATATAATTTTATTTTTATTAATTTTATGATTATTTAATTCTTTTTTATTTAATATTATATTATTTATATCTTTTCTTTTTAAGTTTAAAATATTTAATAATTTTTTATTTGTATTAGGTAAATATATATATGATAAATAACTAATCATTATAATAATTTTAAATACTATATACATTATATAATTAACCTTTTTTTTTTCTTTTATATTCCATGGTTTTTTATAAGATATATATTTATTACCAATTCTTGATAAATTAATAAATTTACATATTGAATCCTTAAATTTAAATTGTTTAATTAATTTATAAATTTTAATTGGATATTTATTAATTAATTTTAATATTTTTTTATCTTTTTTTTTTATATTTAATGGTTTTAAAATAATTCCATTACTTTTTTTGTTTAATAATACTATTGATCTATTGATAAAATTACCTAATATTCCTATTAATATTGAATTATTATATAATCTTAAATTTTTTAATGTAAAATTTGTATCTTTATTTTCTGGCATATCCATAATTAATGCATATCTTATTGTATCTTGCATATTAGGTAAAATAGTTAATATTTCATGTAAATTTATTGTCCAATTATTAGAGGTAGATATTTTTTTACCTTCTAATTTTAAAAAATTATTTGATTGTATATAATTAGGAATTATCAATTTCTTATTATAATTTTTATATATTATCGGTAATAAAATACTATGAAAATAAATATTATCTTTTCCTATAAATGTTATTAATCTAGTATTATTATTTTTCCAATATTTATACCATTTTATTTTTTTTTTTTCACAATATTCTATACTAGAAGATAAATATCCTATTAATGCATCAAACCATACATATATTACTTTATTTTTATATTTTTTAATTGGTAATTTTACTCCCCATTTTAAATCTCTTGTAATTGATCTATTTTTTAAACTTTTTAAATAATATTTTATATTATTAATTACATTTATTTTATTATATTTGTTATTAATTAAATGATTTAAGTAATTATTTATTAATTTTTTATTATCTTTAATTTTTATAAAATAATTAATAGTTTTTTTTAAAATTGGTTTTTTTTTACTTAATATAGATATAGGTTTTAATAATTTTCCTTCTTTTATTATATTTCCACATTTTTCACATTGATCAGAATAAGAATTTTTATTATTACAATAAGGGCATATTCCTATTACATATCTATCCGATAAATATTGTTTGTAATATTTATCATAATATTCATAACTTGTTTTTTTTTTTAACTTTTTTTTAACTAATAATTTTTTAAATATTTTTTTTACTAAATTATGATGTTTTTTTTTTGTAGTTCTATAGTAGTTATTTAATTTTATATTAAATATTTTTAAATATTTTTTATTATAATTATGATATTTATTTATTATATTTTTAATATTTTTTTTTTCATTTAATGATTTTATTAAAATTGATGATCCATGTTCATCAGATCCTGAAATATATATTACTTTTTTTTTATTATTTAATCTTAAATATCTATAATATATATCACTTGGTATATATATCCCTGACATATGTCCTATATGTATATAACCATTAGTATAAGGAAATGCAGCAGTTATTATATACCTCATTAATTATTATTATTTAATAAGGCTATTTTTATTATATCATCTAACTTATCTATATAATAGATTTTTATATTTTTTAATAAATTTTTATTAATTTCTTTTACATCATTTATATTTTTTTTAGGTAAAATTATGTATTTTATTAATGATCTTTTAGCCCCTAATATTTTATCTTTAATTCCCCCAACGGCTAATATTTTACCACTTAATGTTATTTCTCCTGTCATTGCAGTATAAGGTTTTATTTTTTTATTAGTTAATATTGATACCAATGATGTAAAAATTGTTACTCCTGCTGATGGTCCATCTTTATGAATTGAACCTTCTGGGATATGTAAATGAATATCATAATTAATTAATAATTTGTAATTAATATTATATTTTTTATAATTAGCTTTTATATATTTCATAGAAATTATAACTGATTCTTTCATTATTTTTCCTACATTACCAGTAATACTTAATTCTCCTTTTCCTTTCATTATATTAGTTTCTATATATATAATTTCTCCGCCATATTTAGTCCATGCTAATCCGACACATACCCCTGGTATATTAATAATTTCATAATTATTATGTATCTTAGAATTACCTAATATTTTAGTTACTAATTTATTATTTATTTTATATATAATTTTTTTTTTCATTACTATATTTTTTGCTATATTTCTAATTATTTTTTCTATACATTCTTTTAATTTTCTTATTCCACCTTCGTAAGTATAATTTAAAATTATATTTTTTAATATTTTTTCTTCTATTTTAATATTCTTGTTTATTCTGTTAATGCCATTATTTTTTATTAGTTGTGGGATTATAAAATTTTTAGCTATATTTATTTTTTCTTCTACTATATATCCATTTATATTAATTATTTCCATTCTATCTAATAAAGCATCATTTATATTATTAATATTATTTGCAGTAGCAATAAATAATGTTTTTGATAAATCATATCCAATTTCTAAATAATTATCATAAAAATTTTTATTTTGTTCTGGATCTAATATTTCTAACATAGCTGATGAAGCATCTCCATTATATCCTATACTTATTTTATCTATTTCATCTAAAACAAATACTGGATTTGAACTTTTAGCTTTTTTTATATTTTGTAATATTCTTCCTGGCATTGCACCTATATAAGTTTTTCTATGTCCTCTTAATTCTGCTTCATCATGTAAACCTGCTAATGATATTCTTACATATTTTCTATTTAATGCTTTAGCAATAGATATTCCTAATGAAGTTTTACCAACGCCTGGAGGACCATATAAACATATAATAGGAGATTTTACATTACCTTTATTTAATTTATAAACTGCTAAATATTCTAATATTCTATTTTTTATTTCTTTTAATCCATAATGATTATTATCTAATAATTTTTTAGCTCTTTTTAAATCATAATTATCTTTTGTATATTTATTCCATGGTAAATTAATAAGATAATTTAAATATTTAATATTTACGTTATATTCTGGTAATTGATTATTTATTTTTTTTATATTTGAAAATTCAGTTTTAAAATGTTTTTTAACTTTTTTAGATAATTTTTTTTTTTTTTTATATAATTTAAATAATGATATTAATAACTTATCTTCCTTAACATTAAAGATTTCATGAATAATATTAGAATTAGGATTATATTTTAATTTAAATTTTTTTATTTTTTTATTTATTTTATCTTTTATCTTTTTATAATATAAAACTTTTTTATATTCTAATTTTAAAATTATTAATAGTATATATAATTTTTTTATTATATTATTTTCTTCTAATAAAATTTGTTTATAAATATAATTAAATTTAAAATTAACATTTATAATATTTATTAATTCTAATATACATTTTGTTTCTAATATATTATTTATTAAATTATTATTTAAATAATCATTATATTTAATTATTTTTATAGTTAAATTTTTTATTAAGTCAAAATATATTAATGATTTTTTATTATTAATATTATTATATTTAATTCTTTTTATTTTTGCTTTAAAATACTTATTATTATTATTTGATAATTTATTAATTATTTTAAATCTATATTTTCCTTTTACTATTAATATTATATTTTTTTTAATATTTATTATTTTTAATATTTTTCCTATTGTTCCTATATTATATATATTAATATTTTTAAAATTATTATTAATATAAAATTTATTTTTAAAATCTAAAAAAAAATTTTTATTTAATTTTAAAGTTTTATTAATTTTTTTTTTAACTGTAATTATTCCTATTAATTGTTTATTTTTATATAAGTTTCTTATTTTATTAACTATATTTTTATTTTTTATGTTAATCATTAATAATAATCCTGGCAATAATACATTATTATTAATAGATAATATATCATATATATTATTAATTTTATTATTATTAATTTTATTTATATTATTAATTCTTTTTATCTTTTCTTTCTTTATATAATTTTTGTATCTTTTAATAATATTCATAAATTAAATTTAATAATTATAATAATGAATATTAATAAAAAAAATATCATTATTGGTATAGATCCTGGAATTAATAATATAGGTTTATCAGTAATAGAATATAATAATAATAAAATTTATATACATTTATTAAAAGAAATAAAAATTAATTCCATTAATAATATATATTTAAAATTAATTACTATTTATTTAAAAATTAAAAAAATTATTTTATTATATAAACCTACTTTATTAGTTATTGAATCAATATTTTTAGGAAATAATGTTAAAACTATGATAAATTTAATTAAATTACATACAACTATTTTAATATTATTTATTTATTATAATATTCCTTTTATTGAATATTCTCCTAAAACTATTAAATATATAATTTCAGGTAATGGTAATTGTAGTAAACAGAATATTAAACTAATTTTAGAAAATATATTAAATAAAAAATTAAATTATAATAAATCATATGATTATATAGATAGTTTAAGTATAGTTATTTGTCATATTTTAATAATTAAAACTAAACTTAATTTAAAATAAAATATTAATAATTTTATTTTTTATATAAATTATTTTTTTATAATTTTTAACATTTAAATAACTATTATTAATTATTTTTTTTATTAAATATTTTTTATTATTATTTTTATTATTTACATAAATAATAATTTTTTTTTTATTATTTATCATAACTATATATTTATTTTTTTTTTTAATTAAATATTTATTATTTATTTTAGGATTTTTTTCAAAAAATATACTTTTTTTATTTCCTAATAAGTACCATATTTCTTCTGATATATAAGGTGCAAATAAAGATAATAAAATTATAAATTTTTTAATAATTTTTTTATTTTTACATTTTATTTTAATAATTTTTTTTAATGTTATCATTAAATAACTTATAGAAGTATTTAAATTATAATTTTTAAAATCATTATTTATTTTAAGTATTAATTTATTAATTATATAATTTTCTTCAAAATTCGGTTTATTTTTAAACCAATTATCTTTAATATTAATTATATAATTCCATATTTTATTTAAAAATCTATATATACCTTTTATATTATTTACATTCCATATTTTTTTTTTATTAAAAGGTCCCATAAATACTTGATATAATCTTAAAGTATCTATTCCATATTTATTAATTATTTCATCTGGATTTACTATATTTAATTTTGATTTTGACATTTTTTCTAATTTTAGTTTACATATAAATTTTTTATTATTATTTAATTTAAATTTGTATTTTTTATATATTTTATTAAACTTTATAAATTTATTAATATTTAAATATTTTTTATTATTTATATAATCTTTTATAACATATACTTTTTGATAATATTTTTTATTATTTATTTTATCATATGAAACAAATATATTTTTATTTTTTTTTTTATATATTATATTGGAATAATACAAAATTATTCCTTGGTTAATAAAGTATTTAAATGGTTCTTTTGAATTCAATAATTTTATATCTTTCAAAAATTTATAACAAAATCTAGAATATAATAAATGGCCATTAGTATGTTCAGAACCACCAATATATAAATCTACATTTTTCCAATATTTTATATATTTACTATTTACAATTTCATTATTATTATAAGGATCTATAAATCTTATATAATACCAATTTGATGCTGCTACACTAGGCATAGTATTAACATCTAATTTATATATATGATTATTATTATTAATTAATTTTTTACTAACTATAGTATTAGTTTTATTATTCCAAGCCCATTTATCATAATTTTTTAATTTTAAAATATTAATATTTTTTATATAAGGTAATTTTAAAGGTAAACTATTAATATCTATATTATAAGGGATATTATGTTTATAATATATTGGTATTGGTTCTCCCCAATATCTTTGTCTTGAAAATACAATATCTTTTAAATTAAATATTATTATTTTTTTAATATTTTTATTGTTAATTTTAATATTTTTTATATTAAAATCTTTTTCTAAATTTAATATTTTATTATTTTTTAATTTAAAAAATTTATCATTATTATTAGTGGTAGTATATACATTATTTAAACTTTTATTAATAAAATAATTACTTATATATAAGTTAATTTTTTCATTATTACTATTATATATTTTAGTATTAATTAATATTTTTTTATTTTTATTATAATAAATACTTTTAATTATATTATTTATTTTATTTTTTTCTTTTATATAATTATTTATTAATATATCTGTATTAGTTGAAGGGGCTACAAAAATTATATTTTTTATTCTATTTATATCTTTTTTCTTATAACAATATAATTTTAATTTTACTTTATTATTTTTTAAATAAAATTTATTAACCTTTTTTTTTCCTATCCATTGTTTTTGAGAATTTTTTATTTTTTTAGGCCATCTAATATATTTAAAATCTTTTAATAATCTATTACAATATTTAGTAATTCTAATATGCCATTGTAACATTTTTTTTTTTATTATTTCATAACCTCCTCTTATACTTTTTCCGTTATTAATTTCTTCATTAGATAATACAGTAGATAATTTAGGACACCAATTAACATAAGTTTTTTTTAAATAAATTAATCTAAATTTATTTAAAATTTTATTTTTATTATTTTCATCTAATAAATTCCATTTAATTAATTTTTTATTTAAATAAAAATTTTTATTTTTTATTTTTTTAATTAAGAGATTTATATTTTTTGCTTTATTTTTATCATACCATGAATTAAATAATTTTATAAATATCCACTGTGTCCATTTATAATATTTACTACTATGAGTAGTTATTTCTCTATCCCAATTAAAAAATACTCCTAATCTTTTTATTTGTTTTTTAAAATTTTTAATTGATTTTTTTATTATTTTTATCGGATGTTCATTATTATTAATTGCATAATGTTCAGCTGGTAAACCAAAAGAATCAAAACCTATAGGATTTAATATATTATAGTTTTTTCTTAATTTATATTTAGCTATTATATCTGAATATATATATCCTATTGTATGTCCTACATGTAAACCATATCCAGATGGATAAGGAAACATATTAAGAATATAAAATTTTTTTTTATTTTTTTTATTAAATTTTAAAAAATTAATTTTTTTATGTTTTTTAATCCATTTTTCCTCTATATTTTTAAAATTATATTTCATTTAATTACCATATTTAATTTTTTATTTTTATTATTAATATTATTATATTTATATTAAAATATAATTTTTTATTGCCGATGTAGCTCAATTGGTAGAGCCCGTGATTTGTAATCTCGTAGTTGTAGGTTCAAATCCTACCATCGGCTTAATAATATTTTATTATGATGGGGAGATACTCAAGTGGTTAACGAGGACAGACTGTAAATCTGTTGATTTATTATCTTCGTAGGTTCAAATCCTACTCTCCCCATAAAATTGCGGAAATAGCTCAATTGGTAGAGCATCAGCCTTCCAAGCTGAAGATTACGGGTTCGAGACCCGTTTTCCGCTTATCTTATATTATAATTAATAAAATAAAAATTAATTAAATGTCAAAAAAAAAATTTATTAGAAATAAACCTCATATAAATATAGGTACAATTGGCCATGTTGATCATGGTAAAACAACATTAACTGCAGCGATTACAAAAGCATTATCTATAAAAGGTTTAGCCGTAGAAAAAAAATTCTCATCTATAGATAATGCACCAGAAGAAAAAGAAAGAGGTATCACTATTAATACTTCACATATAGAATATGAAACAGAAAATTATCATTATGCTCATATTGATTGTCCTGGACATTCAGATTATATAAAAAATATGATTACTGGGGCTGCTCAAATGGATGGAGCTATATTAGTAATAGCTGCAACTGATGGACCTATGCCACAAACTAGAGAACATATATTATTAGCTAAACAAGTAGGTGTACCAAATTTAATAGTATTTATAAACAAAATAGATTTAATAAAAGATAAAGAATTATTAGAATTAGTAAAAATTGAAAGTAAAGAATTATTAAGTTATTACAATTATAATAATGTACCAATTATAGAAGGTTCTGCATTAAAAGCACTAAACGGTGACAAAAAATATATAGATATTATATATAAATTAATGAATACAATTGATAAACATATTCCTAATCCTATTAGAGATATAAATAAACCTTTTTTAATGTCAATAGAAGATATATTCACAATTACTGGAAGAGGTACTGTTTGTACAGGAAAAATTGAAACTGGTACTATAAAAATAGGTGATCAAATACAATGTATAGGAATGAATAAAAAAATTGATACTACAGTAACAGGAATAGAAATGTTTAAAAAAATATTAGATAAAGGTGAAGCTGGAGATAATGTTGGACTATTATTACGTGGTATAGAAAAAAAACAAATTAAAAGAGGAATGGTTTTATGTGCACCAAATTCAATAAAATCATATAATAAATTTAAAGCTCATATTTATATTCTTAAAAAAGAAGAAGGTGGAAGACATACTCCATTTTATAATAAATATAAACCTCAATTTTATTTAAGAACTATTGATATTACAGGAACTATTAATTTAGAAAAAGGAATAGAAATGGTTATGCCAGGAGACAATATTAATGCAACTATTAAATTAGAAAAATATATTGCTATTAATAAAGGATTAAATTTTGCTATTAGAGAAGGTGGTAAAACAGTAGGTGCAGGAAAAATAACTGAATTATTATAATTATTATAATTATTATAATAATTATAATTATTTATTATATATATTAATATAAAATAATTATAAATAACGGATGTAGCTTAATTGGTAGAGCTTCGGTCTCCAAAACCGAATGATGTAAGTTCGAATCTTACCATCCGTGAATATAATAATAAATAAAATATATGAAAAACAAAAAATGGTATATAATAAAAATAAAAAATGGAGAAGAAATTAATATAATTAATAGAATAAAATATAATTTATTAAAAATAAATAAATTAAAATATATTAAATATATATTTATACCTACAAAAAAGTATATAAATATTAAAAATGGAAAAAAAATAATATATAAAAAAAAAATTTTACCTAGTTATATGTTTATTAATATATATTTAAATAAATATATATTTTTAATTTTAAAGAAAATTAAAGGTATATTTGGCTTTTTAAATGAAAGATATAAAAATTTACCTTTAAATATTAATAAAAATGAATTAAAAAAAATTATTGATATTAATAATAATAATAATAATAATAATTATAAAATAGGTGATAATGTAATAATAAATTCAGGAATATTTAATAATATTAATGGAAAAATAGAAAAAATTAATAATAATAATGTTATATTATCTATTAATTTTTTAGGTAAAAAAACTAATTTAAAATTAAACATTAATAATATTAATAAATATTAACTTATTAGAATTATTTGTATATAATTAAATTACATATATTATGATTTTATTATAAATAAATTAATTATGTGTGATAATATTAATAATGATAATAAATTAGAAAAAATATTTAATAAAATAAAAAAAGATAATAAAACTAAATTTGATTCTTCAATTGATATTTATATAAATTTAATATTTAATAAAAAAAAAAATAAAACTAATAATATTAATCTAATTAAAGAAAACTTATTATTACCTTATGGAAATGGAAAAAAATATATTATTTTAGCTATTATTCCTAAAAATAAAAGAAAACAAATTAAAAAATTAAATTATAAACATATTTATATAGGAGGTAATAAATATATAAATAAAATAAAAAATAAAAAGTGGACTAAATTTAATGTAATTGTAACTACAAAACATTATATTAATAAAATATTAAAGTTAGGTAAAATATTAGGTAGTAAAGGTTTAATACCTTCTAATAATTATATTACAAACGACCCATATAAAGAAATTAAAAATATTATTTCAAGCAAATATATAGAAATTAAAAATAATAATAACAAAATAATTAATATTACTATAGGAAAAACTTCCTTTGAAAATAAAATATTAATTAAAAATTTAAAATTTATTTTAAATAAAATTGAAATAATAAAAAAGAAATATTTGTTTAATATTAAAAACATATATTTATCTAGCACTATGGGAACAAGTTTTAAATTAAATAATTAATATATTACTTAAATTATTAAATAACTATATGATTAATAAAAAATTTAAAAAAAAAATATTAAATTATTTAAATATATTATTTAATAAATATAAAAATTTTTATATTATTGATATATCCAATTTTAATTCTAATAAATTATTTATTTTAAAAAAAGATTGTTACAAATTTAATATTAAATTATTAAAACTAAAAAATACTTTATTTAAAAAATATTTAATTATTAATAAAAAAAAATATATATTTAATAAATTATCTTCTCTATTAATTAATAATAATTCAATAATGTTTTCAAATAATGCTAAAAATATTGCTAATGTAATAAAAAATAATAAAAAATTAAATAATAATTATCCTATTTTAAAAGTTGCCTATATAGATGAATATGATATATTTTATTATGGCGATAAATATGTAGATATATTATGTAATTTAAAATCTAAAAATGAATTAATTAATTATATTATTTTTATATTAATTAATAAAATTAAAAATTTTATTAAGTTTATTATTCAATATAATAAAATTAATATTTTAAATATTAATAAAATATTATTTAATAAATTAAATATTAATTAATTTATTAATAATATGAAATATATTAAAATTATAATAATAGCTTTAAGCTATTAGTAAATTAAATTAATAATAATAATGTATAAAAAAAAAATTTATTTAACTAACAAAAAAGTTAATTATCCAGATTTTTTATTACCACAATTACAATCTTTTAAAAAATTTATTAATTTTTACTCTAACAATATTAATAATAAAAAAAATTATTTATATAAAGTATTAAAAAATATATTTCCTATTTATAATAAAAAAAATAATATATATTTAAAGTTCTTAAATTATTATATAGAACAACCAAAATATTCAATAAATGAGTGTATAAAATATAAATTAACATATAATATATCTATTTATTTAAAACTTAAATTAACTAATAATAATAAATCAATTATAGAAAAAGTATATTTAGGTACATGTCCATTAATTACTTCAAAAGGTTCATTTATAATAAATGGAAATGAAAGAGTAATAGTATTTCAAATTCATAGATCACCTGGTTTATTTATTGGTAATAATAGTGCAAAAATTATACCTAAAAAAGGTTCATGGTTAGAATTCAATTTAAATAAAAATAATATTTTATATCTAATAATAGATAAAAAAAATAAAATACCTTTAACTACATTTTTAAAAGCCATTGGGTATAAAAGTGAAAAAAAAATAATGAAAATATTTAACGTTATTAAAAAAATTAAAGTTAAATATTCAATTAATGCTAAAAATGCATTTGACATTATTATTAATAATAAATTATTAATTAAAAAATATGATATAATTAACAATAATAATATTAAATTACTATTAAATAATAATATTAATAAAATATATGTAATAAAAAATAATATATTATTTAATATTTATTATAATACTATTAATAAAGATTTATATAATAATAAAAAAGATAATGTTAAATATCTATATTCTATATTAAATAATAATTTACCACCTAATTATAAAATAGCTAAAAATTTTATTTATACTAAATTTTTTTCAAAAAAAAAATATAATTTAGGTAATATAGGAAGATATAAAATTAATAAATTTTTTAATATTAAAAATAATTTAAAAATAGTTAACAAGAAAGATATTAAATATATAATTAAATTTTTAATTAATTCTTTTATTTATAAAAATTATATTGATGATAATGATAGTTTATCTAATAGAAAAATAAAACATATTGGTGATCAATTATATAATTTATTTTATATTGGTTTAACTAGATTAGCTAATATTATAAAAGATAAATTCAATTATCATTATAAAGATAAGAATTTAATTAAAAAATTAACTCCTAATAATTTAATTCATTCTAAAATTTTATCTTCTTTAATAAATAATTTTTTTTGCACTAGTCAATTTTCTCAATATTTAGAACAATCAAATCCGTTATCTGAAATTACACATAAAAGAAGATTAACTTTATTAGGTCCTGGAGGATTAATAAAAGATAGAGCTAGTTTTGAAGTAAGAGATGTAAATTATTCACATTATGGAAGATTATGTCCTATTGAAACACCAGAAGGACCAAATATAGGATTAATTTATTCATTATGTTTATTTACTAAAATAAATAAAATGGGATTTTTAATTTCTCCTTATTATAAATTAAATAATTGTAAAAGAGGTAAAAAAAAAATTTATTTAACTTCCTACGAAGAATATAATAAAATTATAGCACCATATAACATAAATAATAAAAATAACATAATAATAGGAAGAAAAAATAATGAATGTAATTTTTATAAAATAAAATATTTAAATTATAAAGATTATTATTATAATCAAATGTTATCAATATCAGCAGCTTTAATACCATTTATAGAACATGATGATGCAAATAGAGCATTAATGGGTTCTAATATGATGAGACAAGCAATTCCTTTATTAAAATTAGAACCACCTATAGTAGGTACAGGAATAGAAAAAAAAGTAATATATTATTCTAGAAATTATATAAATGCTAAATATAATGGAATAGTAAAATATGTTGATTCTAGTAAAATTATAATCAAATATAAATATACTAATAATAAATTAAATTTTAACAAAAAATATTATATACATAAATTAAAAAAATTTAAAAAAACTAATCAGAATACTTGTATTAATTTAAAACCTATTGTAAAAAAAGGACAAAATATAAAAAAAAATCAAATATTATGTGAAGGTTTTTGCAATAAGAATGGTGAATTAGCTTTAGGAAAAAATTTATTAGTTGCTTTTATGACTTGGAAAGGTTATAATTTTGAAGATGCTATAATAATATCTAAAAAAATTATTAAAAATGATACATTTACTTCTATACATATAGAAGAATTTACCTTAGAATTAAAAAATAATAAATTAGGTAAAGAAGAATTTACTAATGATATTCCTAATTTAAATAAAAATGAAACTAAAAATTTAAATAAAAATGGTTTAATTAAAATAGGAACTTATGTAAAACCTGGGGATATATTAATTGGTAAAATAGTACCTAAAGAAAAATCAATTATAAGTCCAGAAGAGAAATTATTAAAATTAATATTTGGAAATAAAGCTGAAAAAGTAATTGATAAATCTTTAAGAGCACATTCATCATTATATGGAGTAGTTATAAAAACAGAGATTTTAAATAAAAAAAATAATAAAAAAAATAAAATAAATAAAATAAATAAAATAAATAAATTAATATTTAGTAAACAAAAAAATAAATTATATAAATCTTTTTTAAAAAAAATTTATAATATTATAAAAAATTGTAAATTAAAAAAAAATATTTTAAATTATATTAAAATTAATTTTAATAATTTAAATAAAAAACAATATATTAATCAAATACATAAATTATTGTTAAAATATAATAAATATTTTATATTTTTATTTGATTTAAATAAAATTAAATTAAATAATATTTATTCATTAATAAATAATTATAATTTCAAAATTAAATATTTAATTAATAAGTTTAAAATTAATAAAAATAAAAATCAAATTTTTGATGAATTATCTAATGATATAATTAAAATTGCTAAAGTTCGTATAGCTATAAAAAGAAAATTAAAAGTAGGTGATAAAATGTCTGGTAGACATGGAAATAAAGGTGTAATCGCAAAAATATTAAATGAAGAAGATATGCCTTATCTTAAAGATGGTTCAATAATAGATATTATTTTAAATCCTCTTAGTGTACCTTCTAGAATGAATATTGGTCAAATTTTAGAATCCATCTTAGGTTATATAGGATATAAAAATAAAATTAGTTTTTATTCCCCTGTATTTAGTGGTAATTCAATTGATAATATTAATTATTATTATAATAAATATAATAACTCTATTAAACTTAAAAAATATTGTCAAACTGATTTATATGATGGTTTAACTGGTGAAAAATTTAATAAAAAAGTAACTATAGGAGTAATATATATGTTAAAATTAGGTCATATGGTTGATGATAAAATACATTCTAGATCTATTGGACCATATTCTTTAATTACTCAACAACCATTAGGAGGTAAATCGCAATATGGAGGACAAAGATTTGGTGAAATGGAAGTATGGGCTTTAGAAGCATATGGCGCTTCTAATATATTAAGAGAATTATTAACAATTAAATCAGATGATATAATTGGAAGAAAAAAAACTTATGAAGCTATTGTAAAAGGTAAAATAATTCCTAAACCAGGAATTCCAGAATCATTTAATGTATTAATAAAAGAATTAAAAGGTTTATGTTTAAATATAAAATTAAAATAATAAT